>CAZFVW010000085.1:0-7232 GCA_964522285.1 uncultured Thermoplasmata archaeon
CGCCTTCTGCACATCTTCCCCTGTATTTTCAGATTCCAGGATCGCGATGAGTTCTGATCTGTCGTCATCGTTGAGATTGTCTAAGGCATGTATCACCATCAGAGTTCTTTTACCAGCCTTGATATCGCTGCCGACTGGTTTTCCTAACTCGTCCTGATCGCCTATAAGATCCAGGTAGTCATCTTGAACCTGGAAAGCGATGCCCATCTTTCGGGCGTATTCGCCCATCTTTTTTATCTGAGGGGCATCTACTCCCGCTACGATAGCCCCACACCGTGTGGCGGCTTGGAAAAGATAGCTCGTCTTCTTCTCGATCATCACGATGAATTCATCCTCCGTGATATCGAAAGTATCTTCGAACCTCATATCTTCTTCCTGCCCCTCTGCTACTTTTATAACTGCTCTAGACACTTCTCTGAGTAGTGGTCGTACACGGGATTCCGGGACATCTGTCCTTGCAAGTATGTCGAAGGCAAGAGCGAACAAGGCATCTCCCGAGTTTATAGCTGTTGGAAGACCCATTTTATTGTGGAGTGTCTGTCTCCCTCTTCTAAGGTCGTCATCGTCCATTATGTCGTCATGAATAAGTGTGAAATTATGTATCAACTCGATGGTCAATCCCGGCATCAAACCTTTCTTCTCGTCCGTTCCGAGAGCTCCTGCAGAGACCATAGCTAAAAATGGTCGCAACTTTTTTCCTCCCCCTTCTGGATACCAGGCCATAGCCTTCCAAAGAGGATGATCTTCGTTTTCGAATAATCCGTCTATCTCATCATCGATTATCTTTTTTCTCTTTTTGATTTCGACTTCAAGATCAACCATCTTTATCTCCTCCTGCTATCTATAGGTTCAATATATAACTAACTATGCTTAAATTTGTATTCGATTTAAGGTTGAAAATCCGACCAATCTTTCAGTTCACCTGTGATAACAACTCTTCTTTTTCTCAGATCCTCTATCGTCTCACATCCTAGGAGGAACATAGTCGATTTCAGTCCGTCTATCACGTTCTGGAGATATCTTTTAGTATCTTCTTTGCTCTTTGTGACATATGGTAATATGCCGCCGGCTATACCTGCAACATCTGCTCCTAGAGCGATAGCTTTTGCCACCTGGACACCGTTCCGGATACCTCCGGTAGCTATCAGTGGGACGTCTACTGTTCTCCTACACTCCAATATGGATACGGGCGTGGGGATGCCCCAGTCCCATAGTTCCTCGGCCAATTCTTTTTTGGATCTCTTTTTCGTGCGGAAATATTCGACGGCTGAAAACGATGTGCCTCCCATACCACCGACATCGATAGCTTTCACGCCCGCTTCTTTCAGTGCTAGCGCCATATCAGAAGAAATACCCCCACCTGTCTCTTTTGCTATTATGGATACCTCTTTTGTAAGCTTAGATAGTGCCTCTAGTATCCCTTCTGCGTTGTGGTCACCTTCGGGTTGTATTATCTCCTGTAAAAAGTTAAAATGGACTGCAAGATGATCTCCGTTTATCATATGAAGTGCTTCTTTGGCTTCTTCTACACCGAAGGGCGGTTTACTTTCTTGTTCGATGAGTTGTGGTGCACCGATATTACCAATGACGATAGGTGGTGAAAATTCACGTATAGCCTCGTACGATTTCCTGAGACCTTCATCTTCTAAAGCTGGTCTCTGGCTGCCCACACCCAATGGTATGCCTAACTCTTCCGTTGACGATGCCAACCTTTTATTGATCTCGTTAGCCCCTTCATAACCGCCGGTTATGGCGGAAATCATTATGGGCGCTTGGATCTTCTTACCTAGGAACTCTGTTTCGAGAGAAATATTATCAAGGTTCACTTCTGGAGCAGCTTTGTGAAAAAATTTTATCATGCTGAAATAGTCCGTGTTGATCTCCACATCTTCTTTAGAACATATCTCGATATGGTCCTCTTTTCTTGATTCTATCATGCTTTTACCTCTGTATAGATCGTTTCTTCATCATCCAATAATCTCTTCAACCTTCCTTCTTTCAACCCGTTGACCACGTATGTAGGTGTTCTCGCGGAAATCTTCATCATCCTTTTCACCTTCTGGTTCATACCGCCGGTCACATCTATACTCGTGTCTTCCGTGGGAAGGTCTTCCTCCGATAACGGGAACAACTCTTCAGTGAAATCATGAGCTATTTCACCGTTCTTATATATCCCATCTACATCGGTCACGAAAACTGCCTTTTCTGCTTCGGGAGATAATCTTTCCATCAAGTCGTCACCCGAGCATATCGTCACCCCTCGCTTTCTATCCAGCGCTACATCGCCGAAGGTAATAGGAGTAGTCCCGATATCCAGATATTCTTGGAACAGATCTCTTTCGATCTCAACAAGGTTTCCATCTTCATACCTAGTTACCATTCCACCTGGAATAGACACCGCCCAGAAGTTGTTCTCTATGAAAATATCTACGATCTTGTTGTTCAATTCTCTCATATCTCTCTGGACCAGGGCGGTAGCTTTGTCATATTCCAGCGGCCTTTCGGTGTTCAACTTGTATTGTTCAGCTCCAGGATGGCCGAAACTTCCTCCTCCGTGAACTATGATGAACTGTTGATGATGAGAAGTTTTTATCTCCTTTACCAATCTCTTGGCAACCTTATTTCTGAAGGAATATTTTTTAGTCTTATCAGTTATTACGCTCCCGCCAAGCTTGATCAAAATCAAGAGAACTACCCTTCCTTTTTCTTTCTACTGCATATGGCGAATTCATCGCCGTCAAAAAACACGTCGCGATCAGGGTTTTCTTTCTGAATCTCATCGATCAAATCCTGGATTTCGGTAATCGTGATGGACTCATCGTCCCTGTCTATCTTTTTATGGATCTTCTTACCCATTCAGATTCCTCTGATTTCATTAAGATACCTATCTACATACTTATATTTTTTTGGTGAAAATAGTAGTCAGCATGAATGGGATCGACGAGCGGTGCATAATATTTGTCATACGATAATTCCTTAATCGTAGGACGTTTGTCATTATTTAACATAATATTTAAATAGGTGCAATTTAATCCCATATTTGTCGGACGTATTTATGACGTATGACGGTGTTTGATATGACAACCATGAAAAACCTCACAGATAAGGTAGACGAATACAAATACGCTATAATGTATTATGTATACTTCGCATCATGTCTGATAGTGGCCCTTCTTTTGGCAAGGCCGGAGCAGATACTGGCTTCAATCCTCTAAAAGTGATCTGACGGTCATAGCGATGGATTCACTGCTGTCGTATTTTGGGGACCAACCCATAGATTTTAACTTATCTATCGATAGAAGCATGACTTTGACATCTCCCTTCCAACCGCCTTTACTGCCGTCTGCACCACCAGTCCAGCTATATTCTACATCTTCTAAACCCATCTCGTCACAGACAATATCCGCGATCTGCTTCACATCGATATAATCTTCAGAACCTATATTGAAATATTCTACATCCTTTTCAGCATTCTCTGTAGAGAAAAGCATGCCGTCTATGCAGTCAGATATGTAGAAGTAAGATTTTGTCGTACCCGGCGGACTACCGAGTATCTCCAATTCCTCTGGATTATCTTTTAATTTATTGACGAAATCGAAGGTCACACCGTGGGTGCTCCTTGGACCCACCACATTGGCGAATCTGAAAGAGACGGAACTCATATCGAAAGTGTGGCAGTATGCAGAGATCAAAGCCTCACAGCTGAGCTTTGAGGAACCGTATAATGAGATAGGTTTGAGTGGACCGAGATCTTCTGGAGTTGGGATAACATCTGTCTCGCCGTAAACAGTCGAAGTAGATGTGAATACGATCTCTTTCACGTCGTTCTTGCGCATGGCCTCTAATACGTTGTAGGTAGCGACGATGTTCTGTTCCAGGTGAACGTAGGTATCCTTGGCCCCAACTCTGACATCTGGATTCGCAGCCAAGTGGAAGACCATATCACACTTTGCCATCTGTTCGTTCAATGGTCCCTCGTCCATCACATCAGCTACGATCAGTTCGAAATTTTCGTTATCATCTAGATGTGCCACCATTTCTCTCTTCCCCGACGAGAGGTTGTCATAACCGATGACTTCATTATCTTTTACCAACGCATCAACGAGGTGGCTCCCTATAAAACCAGCAGCCCCTGTTACCAATATTTTCCTACCTTTCAACTTCATGTTATGCACCTGAATGAATTTTTTTGCTGTTTAATCAATATGACATATACTTTAGGTATTTCGGTTCAATCACGGAATTTCATGAAACGGTAATCGCTCTTCGAGAAATAGTAAAGAAATACGAAGATCGCTATTACGATGGCTAAGACACCTATACCTTTGAAAAGACTGGTTTGGAAAGCCTTCAATATAGCGTCGCTTAGATAATATGATATCCCCGCTATGAAGAAACAGCCAGAGAACGCACCTATGGTGATGGCGGCCCATGCCTTGTATTTATCCATCCCGATAACTTTGCCCAAAATCGAGCCACCTACACCTCCGCTGCCCTGGAATGGGAATACAACGAATAGTATGACTCCCACGAAGGCGACTTTAGATATCCATGGTTTTTCTTTCATCTTCTTGGCCCCGAACTTTTCGAACCTCTTGATCCATGGACCCAAAAGAGGGATCTTTTCCGCGATATAGAAATTGTATAAGAGGAAGTAAGCTGTGACCGAATCCAGGTAAGCTATAGATCCGCCTACTAGGATCACGATAGAAAGAGGACTGAAAGCTCCTATCCTGTTTAGTTCTCCGACCAGCAGAGGTATCACGCTTTCCTTTCCCGCCGGTGGGACAAAATAAGCGAACATGCCTGAAGATACTTTCCAGAATATCGATTTGTCGTAGATTATGAAATACAACAAGAAGATATAGGAAAACGCTACGATGAATGGAACGAAAAAGAGGACGACTTTCCCTGTCGTCGATTCGAAAAATTCTCCGTCTTCTTCTAAATTCATCAGGGGTTAAGTGGAAGGGTGGATAAAAATACTTTTGTAGTTCAATTGGTTTTTGCTTTCTCACCGAATACTATCGTCTCATCACAGTATGGGCACTGGATCGATTCTGCTTTTTTATCCTCTAGAACTACCTCTGTACCACATATTGGACATACAACTTTTTGTCCGGTCATATTATCACCTAGAACCCTTCCGGGTCATTATTATAGCGTGGTCTTTCTGCCACCTGCTTATATCAGTTCTACCAATAATCTCTAGACCTGCATTTCTTAAAGTGTTTTCTACCTGTGAATATATCTGTTTAGGCGGTCTCGTTACATCTATACTCCTGCATTTTACAGCTATGAAACCGTATCTGCCCTCTTTTAAGAATCTTAAATTCTTCAAGAATATTTCTGATTGGTATTTTTGTGATATGTCCTGGTAAAGAAAATCGACCTTCGGGACAATATCTGAATAATTTCCTGGTTTACCGGCGTCCTCTAGGATCGGGAATATGTTCCTACGGTGTTTAGAAAGATCGAGAAGGTTGGTGTACGGTTTGCCTGATAACTCTACTGCGAATACTTTACCGTGGGTCAGTATATCAGACACGTGTGAAACAGTAGTCCCATCTCCAGCACCGAGATAGAGAACGTCCCTATCATACTTGAGAGGTAAGCTCCCTTCTCTTTTCAAAAATGCAGCGAGTTTACTCCTCCTCGGATCCCAATGGCGGTATTCTTTATCCTCGTGTTCGATGAGTTCTTCTCCGTAAACTGATTTGCCTGGAGTTAGATTCAGTGTATAATACTCGTTGCCTTTTTTGTAAATCCCGTCACTTACTGCTTCGAAATTCATCTCAATTCATCTAACACGATGGGTAAAGCTTCTGAGAATCTTCTAACACCATCTTCAGGAACTGTGAATGATATGCGGACGAATTTGTCTCCTGCTTTATTTGAGAGATAATTGCCGCCTCTGACGAAAACATCGTGCTCGTAGAGCAGTTTTTCTTGGATCCTCTGTGGATCGAGGCCTGTTTCCTGAATATCCATAACGAACATGTTGGTGCTTGACGGGTAGACTGGTAAGTGGACTCCTTCTATCTTATCCACCGTGTCTTTTATCAGTGCTTGATTCCTTCTAGACTGCTGGATCATGTCGCCCAACCATTCGTCTTTGGTCTCTAGAGCTTTCATCGCTCCGACCTGTGCGATCACGTTAGCGGAGAGGACGTTCGTTCTGTATTTATGCAGCAGATCAGAATATTCTTCAGGCATGATAAGAGAACCCAACCTCATCCCTGCAAAACCAATGCTTTTAGAGAATGAGTATACGAATATCGTCTTTTCTGGATAGTGATTCGAGGCGAGAGCGTGTTCATATGCGAAGTCCCGATATGTGATATCGTGGATCAGAAAGATATCATTATCTTCCGCTATCTGGCTGATAGCTTTTACTTCATCTGGGGTATAACCTGTTCCTAACGGGTTCAATGGATCGATGAGGAGTATCATCTTTGTCTTCTCATCTACAGCTTCATTTACCTCCTCTACCTTCATCTTGTAGGGTTCTTTATAGACGTAGATCTCTTTAGGCGTAGCCCCAGAAAGTTCTATCTGGTGATGTATCGGCATGAAACTAGGGTCAGACGCTACGACATTGTCACCTTTATCCAGCATAGCTCTGGTCAAAGCATAAGTAGCTTCCATGGCTCCGTTGGTCACTATATTATCGAAACCATCGGTCAACCCTAGATCTTGTAGGATCAGTTCTTTAAGTCCCAAAATACCCTGTTTGTACGGGTAAAGATTGTATTTATGGTCCTCAAGAGCTTCTTCCATCGCTTCAGCTATCTTAGGTGAAGTCTCTAATTGGTTAGTATTCTGACTCATCCAGACTATCTCATCTTCTTTTTCGTGAGCGTAAACAAAGGGATCTCTTTCCACGTGAAACACCATGTCAGGGGAAATAATATTAGAGTATAAGCTTTTTGGAATGCGTAGAAAATTATTTATTTGGCTTACCTTTTAGTGCGGTTACAGTGCCCAGATTGGATTAGGTCTGGGTGCGGGCTTTGTGATATAGTTTGCAAAGTTCCCTACAGTCGCAAGAATTCTATAGGAATTCTTGTCTTCTCGAGGAACATAGTTCCTCGTAGTCGCAAAATGCTTCACATTTTGCGTCCTCAAGAGGAAAACTCAGTTTTCCTCTAAGTCGCAAAAGTTCGTTACACTCACTTTTGCTCCCGTGGTGTAGTCCGGCCAATCATCTCGGCCTTTCGAGGCCGTTATCC
>CAZFVW010000086.1:0-1896 GCA_964522285.1 uncultured Thermoplasmata archaeon
AGGAAGAAACTGAAGAACAGGAAGAAACTGAAGAACAGGAAGAAACTGAAGAACAAGAAGAAACTGAAGAAGAGGAAGAAACAACCGATAACGAAACAGATGAAAAAGACGATGAAGAAAAAGGTGATGACGAGGGAGATGACGAAGATGAAACTGAAGAAGAAAGTGAAGATGAACAAGATAAGGAAGTCGATACCGATGAATAAAACAGATCTAAGAAACGAAAAAATAAATCTAAATGAATTTTCAAAGGAGGAATAAAAATGGAATATGTATACAGCGCTTTGGTTCTTCATTCCGCTGGAAAGGAGATAAGCGAAGAAGGAATAACTAAGATATTGGAAGCAGCTGGACTCGAGCCAGATGAATCCAGAGTAAAAGCTTTGACCGCATCTTTAGATGGTGTAGATATAGATGAAGCCATCGCAGAAGGAGTAGCTATGCCAGCAGCTGGCGCAGCAGCACCTCAAGCAGCAGCGGAAGAGACAACCGATGAAGCCGAAGAAGAGGAAGAAGAGGAAGAAGAAAGAGACGAAGAGAAAGAAAAAGAAGAAGCAGCAGCTGGACTTGGATCGTTGTTCTAGAGATAGAAACAGCGATCACAGGGTTAATGGAGGATAATCTCCTCCCTAAAACCTATTCTATCATCAGCCTATTTTAGTTTCTTTTATATACAATTTTTATTAGATTTATCCTTTAAATTAGAATCCCATAGCCATCCATATACTATCTTCTCCATAAATATTAATAAGGGTCATCGCTATTACGAAGTAAAATAAAAAGGGGTCTATTCAGATGTCATCAATCGTTGAGGAAGCACTTTCAAGGGATAAGGAAGGTAGCAAGAAAAAAGATTATCAAGATAAAGAGACCGATGAGGAATTAAAAGACGTCCTTAGAAGTCTTAAAACAAATATATATATCGTGGGATTGGGCGGAGCAGGTTGCAACACGGTGAACAGGATATCCGAAGAAGGTATCAAAGGGGCAGACATAATCGCCGGGAACACTGACGCCCAAGATCTTTTAACCGTGAGGGCGAATAGAAAAGTCCTCATGGGAAAGAGAACTACAAGGGGCCTTGGTGCTGGAGCGAAACCAGAAGTCGGTGAAAAAGCAGCAGAGGAGGCTGAGGAAAAATTTAAAGAAATATTGGGGGACGCAGATATCGTATTCTTAACCTGTGGTCTAGGCGGTGGAACAGGTACAGGATCAGTAGGTACGGTAGGTCGGATCGCTAAAGAGACTGGAGCTTTGACTATAGCAGTTCTAACCAAACCCTTCAACGCAGAAGGAAAATCACGTGCAGAAAATGCTGAATGGGGTCTTGGTAGGGTAGGTAAAGTGGCCGATACAGTCATCACGATACCTAATGACAAATTGTTGGAGATAGCACCTAGACTTTCTTTGAACGATGCCTTCAAAGTAGCTGATGAAGTTCTAATGAAATCTATAAAGGGCATGACTGAGATAGTAACTAAACCAGGACTTGTCAATCTTGATTTTAATGATCTAAAGACCATCATGGAAAGTTCAGGTATGGCGATGATAGGCATGGGAGAGAGCACTGCTAACGGACAGAAGAGAGCTCAGGAGGCAATCAGTAACGCTATCAACTCACCACTACTTGATATAGATATATCCGGGGCCAAGGGTGCATTGATAAATGTAACCGGCGGTGAAGATATGAGTGTCAGTGAAGCAGAAACGGTAGCTGAAGAGATCGAAAAACAGGTCAGTCAAGATGCCAAGATCATTTGGGGATGTAATGTTGATCCAACTCTCAAAGATAAATTAAAAGTCATGTTGGTTGCTACAGGAGTTAAGTCAGAACAGATAGCGGGGAAACGAACTGCCAAGAATAAAAAATTAGAACAGGTGGCATAGATAAATTAA
>CAZFVW010000086.1:1906-7192 GCA_964522285.1 uncultured Thermoplasmata archaeon
TAGATTAAGTCCAAGAACAGATCATCGGATCATCTCGATTCTTTAGAACCGATGAGTTCATAGATGAATCTAGCAGCTAAATTACTAGTTATCTCTGAGGTATCGTATTTTGGGTTGACTTCAACGATATCCATACCGACTATTTTGTCAGAAAATTGAGAAATAATCTTTTTGATAACTTTTGGCTCCAAGCCGAAAGGTTCTGGGTTTCCTACACCCGGTGCAAAGGAAGGGTCTAATGCGTCCATATCTATCGAGATATAGATGTCATTTCCCGACTCTCCGATGTATCGTGTTATCTCGGATACAGGATCATCGGAAGATGTTAATTCATCGGCTGTAATATATTCCAATGATTTTTTAGTGAATTCACCTTTAGATATCGATCGAACGCCTAACACGATGTGTTTATCGACATTGTTCAAATCCGATATCCTTCTATTGGCGGTGGCATGGCTTCTCTTATTTCCCTCATATTCCTCTCTGAAATCAAGATGCGCATCGAAAACGAGAACATCAACCTTATCCAAGGCTGATATTATGTATGGGCTGATCGAGTGTTCTCCTCCCATAACGATCGGGGTCTTATTTTCCCTAACGATATTAGATACCTTTTCTTCTAGAGCTTCACCGATTTTTTCTACAGATTCAAGTTGATCAATATCTCCAAGATCATGAATAGAAATATCATCTAGAGATACGTCATATTCCATCAGATAAGGTTCGAAACAAAAACTAGCCTTCCTGATATATTCCGGCCCTCGATCACAACCAACTCTGAAAGAAGAAGTTTTATCGAAAGGAACCCCTAATATGACATACTTGGATCTTTCGTAACTTTCACGAGAGCTAGCGAACATAGGATATTAAAATCTTGAATTATATCAAATAATTTCTCAGACTCTAGTGAGCTTTTTCCTTCCCATGGTCTGCATAAACATTATTTCCTGGCCCTGTTCTATCTTATCTAACATCTCATCGTCTTTGATGGCTATCGAGAACGTGTCATAGTTTTCCAGATCCATTATCTTAGCTTCAGTTCCACTGAGACTTATGACCTGACCCTTCTTTCTATCGATTATAGGAACCCGTATTTTATGTGTTACCGGATTGATCATACTGTGTTTTTTATTATCGAAAAGACCGATAGCTTCGATCCTAGCTTTTGCTTCACCGTGTTTGCCAGGTTTAGATATGTCTATCTTCTTTATCTTACAAGGCTCATCATCTATGATAATATAGTGATTCTCTTTCAGATTTCTGATTTCGTTTTGTTCCCATGCCATAGTATCTGAAACCAAAATACCTTTTTGTATTAAAAAGATTGTGCTAAAAAAAGTAAAAGAAAGGTAAAAAGGGTTTGATTGGTGTAGTTTTCGATATCGATTCTATATCTTACCGGATTCTTCTGCAAGTTCCTCCGCCATCTCTACGTGGTCTCTCAATATCGAAAGTCCTCCTTGCCAGAATTCAGGATCGGTTACGTCCACTCCTATCCTCTTGAGAAGGTTCTTCGGATCGTCGGAACCACCGGCTTTTAAGAGTTCTTTGTATTTAGGAACGAATTCTTCACCTTCTTTCTTGTATTTGTCGTACAAGGCCAGTACAAGAAGTTCACCGAAGGCGTACGCGTAACAGTAGAACGGATAATGGACGAAATGAAGAACATAGGACCACCAACATCCGTATTTATCTCTGAGTTCTAAAGTATCCCCGAATTCTTTCTCATTCGCTTCCATCCACAATTCGTTTATCTGTTCTGCTTTCAACTCGCCTTTTTCAGCATAAGCTTCATGCAGCATCTGTTCGAATCTCGTCATGATAACCTGTCTGAACACTGTAGCAAAATCGCTCTGTAGTTTATCCGATAGAAGTGCTAGTTTGTTCTCTGGATCATCGACCTCGTTCATCAATTTATCGAACAACAACATCTCACCGAACACGCTGGCCATCTCAGCGGTGGTCAATGGAGTAGATTGCTGCAGTACTCCCTGGTCTCTAGCTAAATATTGATGTATACCGTGTCCAAGCTCGTGAGCCATGGTCATAGTATCGCTTGTTTTGTCAGTGAAATTCAGCAAAACGTAAGGATGTACGGAAGGGACGGTACTTGCACTGAAAGCTCCCCCTCTCTTTCCAGCTTTTAATTCCGCGTCGATCCAATCGTTTTCGAAGAATTTCTCAGCTATCTCTCTCATATCCGGAGAGAACTTTTCATAAGCATCCAATACCTTATCTTTACTCTCCTTGAAATCGGTTTCAGGTATCGTGCCTGGTAATGGATCATATCTATCGTAATCATAGAGTGTATCAAAACCAGTTATCTTCTTCTTCAGTTCGTAATATCTCTGGACTATATCCATGTTGTCCATCACAGCTTCCATGAGAGCATCTACGGTTTCCTTATCCACTCTGTTAGCTAGATTCCTTGGTGTCATCGGATCGGGATAATCTCTGAAATCACCTACGGTAGCGTGATTCTGCACGATATTATTGAATATGAATGTCAACAGTTTATTTTTATCTTTGAGAGCTTCTGTTACGCCATCCGCTGCATTCTTTCTGTTTTCACGGTCGGTATCGTACAAGTGAGATAAAGCTTGATCGAGGACCATCTCTTTTTCTTCCCCATCTACTTCTAAAGTGACCTGTATCTCACCGATCGTTTGATCGAACAACCTCACGAATGCGTCTTTAGCCGTGTTCTGTAGCGACTCGATTATCTGTTCTTCATCCTCGGACAACATGTATGGCTTATATCTTCTCCAGTTTCTCAGATAATTTTTATAATGATCTAAGGCTTCGTCTTCCATGTATTCTTCAGCTTTTTCTTCATCTAGATTCTGCCATTCGAGTTCGAAGAAAACTAACTTGTTGTTGACCTCACTGACCTTTTTCTGAGATTTCTGTAGTAACGCCCCTCTATCTGGATCCTGCGTATCAAGAGAATAATACAGCATCGCAAAGGAAGATACTTTATGGATAGTTTCGAGTATATCTTCGTAACTTTCCATAGCTTCTTTCAATCCCCTTGGGGAGATGTCACCGCCCTCTATCTTTCCTCTGTATTCTTTTCCAAATTCATCAGCTTTATTCAAAGCTTTCTCGATATCTTTCTCAATCTGGGGATCACTATGATCTTCATAAAAATCTGTAAGGTCCCATTCGATTCCATCAGCACTGCTGGACTTAGTTTCAGGCATATATATCCACCGGATGGGGCTAATATCTACTACAACATAAAGTTTCTGATTGTATACACATCTAAAATATTTAGAAAACTTTACTATTCTTCATCTACAAAATAATCATCCATATCTTCTAACAATTTCTTCTTTTTGAAGGGGGGAAGTATAAGATAATCAGGATGTGTGCGAAGATCTATAGGAGTGCTATCGAAATCATCCTTTTCTATAAAACCAGACCTAAGGAAGAATCTCCTCGCATCCTCGTTTATCGGTTTCGTAATCAAATAACCTGGAGTTAGATTACATATCAATAGCAATAATCGATAGCCCAATTTCCTTCCGCGGATATCTTCAGAGATCTCTATGGCTCTGAGAACATAAACCGGCTCACCATCTTTTGCTGAATCTTTCCATTCTTCCGTGTATGCCCATGCTAATATCTCTCTGTCATCTACACACACGATAAATATAGGCCTTGGGAATTTACGGAGCCAGATCTTAAAAGTCCTTTTATAATCCGGCATTCCGAGTTCTTTCATTAAAGAAAATGTTTCTCTCCCAGCCTCATTGATTCTAAATCGGTCTATTTCTTCAGGTTGAGAAAGCTGGATGCATCTCCAACCACGGTGCCTTCTAAGCGTTTCCAAGACTAACAACCGTCTTTATATTTTATTTTCAATCTGTGTAAAGGATCCAGACACAATCGTTGTTCCTCATCGTCATGTTCAGTTCAGTTTCAGTGACCCCAGCTCTTTCCAATAGTATCGGAAGCCATTCATCCGGAGCCCTTTTGCTGTCTGCGTTGGGAGTCACAGCTTCTATCTGGGCGTATCTCACCGTTTTTCCACCGACTTTGATCCTTTTCGCTGCAGCATTCCTGAATGTCTGGTGAATGATACATTGGGAATCGACCGCACCCGGTTTGACTGTCGCATTGTAGTATTCAGCTACCTCTATGTGTATCCCTGCGAACTCACCTATACGTTTCGTGTATTCCTGCCATCCTCGAGTGAACGGGCATGTTTCAGTTACAACACAGTTGTTCGTTGGACACTTCACCTCTTCAAAAGAGGATATAATCGATTCTCCTTTCTCAAGGCTCTCCTTGAAATCATCCCAACTTCTGTCTTCCTCTTTGGGCGTGCTTTTTGCGAGAGAGGTCGCTAGACTCATGAGATAGTTGTTCATCCCTGCAGCGCCCTGTTTATCTCCTATATCTTCTAGGAACAGGTAAGCTGCAACATCTACAAATGGATTGTGTGGCCTCAATTTTTTCTGCTTATCTTCGTTCATATTTATTCAACCTCCTCTTTACCTTTCAATCTTGCACCTTTCATAAGTATACCGTAGACGCAAGCGTAATTTCTCAGAAGGCTTCGCACATATTCTGGGTTTATACCTATCTTTTCTAAACTGGTCGTATTTATCTTCGTATCTCCTCTAAATCCTCTGTTCGCAAGCTGAACACATTCTAAGGGTTGGTTCTCTACAGTAATGTTCTTCGAGACCTCTGACCTGAATTTCTGGTGTATCACACAGAAATTACATGTCGCGGTGTTCTGTACAGTATTATTGTACTCTTCCGCAACGGCTCTATCGGCTTCGGGGATCTCTCCAACACTGTAACGTATCCGTTCTATCGTAGGTGTGAATACACAGTCTTTCAGTGCGTATATATATCCTACAACATCGCCGTCCACATCAGTTATCGCTAGGTCTGTTAAGGCAGTAACATCACCTTCTATAGAGAAGGCGGTCCTTCCTTCTTTTAGCGCAACGTTGAATGAAGGCCATCCCATATACGCTTCTTCACCAATTCTCTTGGCTAGATTTTCTCCTACTCTAGACCAATATTGTATCGCTCCTTCTATTCCAGCTTTCTCACTCATATTTTTTATCAGAGATACCAAGGCTACATCAAGCAAACTATTTCACCTCCTTGGGGTTAGTTGCTTTTAGGTAAATCTTCCACCTGTTTCTTTTCTCGGTGGATATCTTATCTCGATCTATCAATCCTTCTAATATTTCTTCGATCTTATCACTCTCCAATTCTTCTATATTCCTGTTCAATTTTGATAATGTGCAACCCTCATCTTCT
>CAZFVW010000087.1:0-7113 GCA_964522285.1 uncultured Thermoplasmata archaeon
TATTCAGAGTACCTTCGTTAACAACCCTGTCCCCCAACCTCACTACCAACACCCTCCTGGGGTTGATGAACTCCTTGAACTTCCTCCCGACCATCTTGAATATCAACAGTATCCTCAACACCTTCATTCCACCACCGGTTGAACCAGCTGAACCACCAACGAACATTAACAACAGAAGGAACATCCTCGCCAGTTCAGGCCATTGGTTGAAATCTACTGTTGCATAACCGGTTGTAGTCATCAAAGCTGAAACCTGGAATAACGAGTGTCTGAAACTATCACCGAAAGATGGAAATTTATTGTAAACTACAAAAGTAACGATAGTAGATATGCTGAATATTATGAATAGATAGGCTCTGAACTCCGAGTTCTTGAACATCTTCTTGAAATTCCCTTCGAAGAACTGGTAGTGTAAAGAGAAGTTGACACCGGCTACGATCATGAAGAAGAGTATTATCCACTGGACGGTGGGTGAAAAATAAGCGACACTACTCGTGTGATTTGAAAAGCCTCCGGTGGCTAGTGTTGTGAAGGAATGATAAACTGCGTCGTAAGGTTTGACTCCAGCACCCAATAACAAAATAACTTCACTGAGTGTCAACAATCCATAGATATACCAGAGTATCTTTGCAGTTTCCTTTATCTTCGGTTTTAATCTAGTTATAGATGGACCTGGTGCTTCGGCTTCTAATAAACTCAGTCCACCGCTGCTCAATTTACTCAATATGGCTACGGACAGAACGATAACACCCATACCCCCCATCCACTGTAGGAGACCTCTCCATAACATAACACTTTTAGGATGCTGTTCAAGAGGATATGGTAAGACCGTAGCTCCAGTAGTTGTCATACCCGACATCGCCTCGAAGAAACCGTCTATCGGAGATGTCAATACACCGCTCATCAAAAATGGGAGTGAAGAGAGCAGTGCCAACATGAGCCAACTGATGCTGACGATGACTATAGCCTCGTTGTGATAGAAATCTTTTGCTTTCCCAAAAGCTTCGAAGGAGTATCCCAAAGTGATCGTGAAGGCTGCCATGAAAAGGAATATCAATACATTCACAGGTAAAAAACCGAAAGCCATCGGACCTTCTTGATAAATTATGGCGGGCAGTACAGGAACGAAGAATGCAAAACCGAACAACTTCAATATTGACCCGAGGTTACCGATGACTACCTTCCATCTCATCTAAAATAACTCCTCCACGTTAACTATCTCTGATTGTTCTACGAATATGATAACATGGTCGCCTT
Source organism: uncultured Thermoplasmata archaeon (assembly GCA_964522285.1). GTDB lineage: Archaea > Thermoplasmatota > Thermoplasmata > Halarchaeoplasmatales > Halarchaeoplasmataceae > CAZFVW01. Next base: position 1,258 of record CAZFVW010000087.1, read on the forward strand.
CCCTAAATTCAACATTTCCGCCAGGTATCAGAGTTCTATCTCCTCTTTTTATGGCTCCCACTATAGTTTTTACCGGTAAGTCACAATCTTTCAATTTCTCACCGTTCACCATAGAATATTCGGAGACCATCATCTCTAAAATATATAGGTCGCCACCGTGTATCGATATAGCTTTCAAAGGATTCAATTCCTTAGCGATCCTCAACATGGTCTTAGCTGTCTGTAACTCTGGTGAAGCTGCAAGGTCGATCCCTACAGTTTCTATCAACGATTTTAGGCCCAGCTCTCGGACCACTGCGACCGTTTTCTCTACGCCGTAAACTTTAGCCAATAAAGAAACTAACACGTTGAACTCTTCAGAATTGGTCGTGGCCCCCAAGGCATCCACCCGTAATATCCCTTCCTCTATAAGCACTTTTTTATTTCTAGCATCGCCCTGCACTACTTCAACGTTCTTCAACTCTTCAGCAGCCTTTCTGCACCTTTTTGAAGAATCATCCATCAACTTTACGGAGATCCCTCTTCTGTCTAATATCTTTGAAACATTTATACCTATGCTGGTCGCCCCGATCACCAGAACTCTATTGACGTTAGCTCTATGTTTACCGACTAGTTTTATCATCTTTTTCTCGGATTTCTTACTGCCCACCATCGCTATGAGATTGTCGTTCTTCTTCAAAACGTTGTCACCATGGGGGACTAGAACTTTGTTTCCGCGTATTATCGCTCCTAGATTCACGTTCGGTGGAAATTTTACTGAAGATATTTTCTTTCCGTCGATCCTTGAATTTTCTATAACTTTGAATTCTACTACGTTGATCTTACCCCCTAAGGCAAGGTTTCTATCTATCGCTGAAGGTACACTTATTATGTTCGCTATCTTCTTCGCTATTATCAATTCTGGAGAAACAGCATAATCTACGCCTATCTGTGAGAACCTTTGAGATATCGGCTTTGATATGTATTCCAACCCATTGATCCTCGCGATGGTTTTACATCCTGCGGATTTTGCCATAGAACAAGTTACAAGATTGGTCTCGTTTTCATTCGTCACAGAGAAAAAATAACCCGCTGAAGCTATATCTAACGACCCCAATAGTTCTGGTCTAGCGCCGTTTCCCTTGATCACCTTTACATCTAGAGCTCTCGCTTTCCTACAGGCTTTCTCGCTCTTATCGACTATGATAACGTCGTGTCCTTTCCTGCGGATGGATTCAGCAAGCTCGTAACCCACTTCTCCAGCACCGATGATTATTACCTTCATGTTTTCACGAGCTGATTACCGTATGGGTATTACCTATAATAAATTATCCAAAAAATCTTTGTCTAAAAAGCTCTGGTGTTTCTGGAGTTTAACATCTTTTTCTTCACTGATCTTCAGTTTATTCAGATCATCTTTTCTCAATTTTATTTTATCTTCATCTATCATATCATCAGAAAATATCGTTACTAATATGTCTTTATTGTCAGAACTCACCACTACAAGGTCGCCTTCATCGACTTCCATCTGTTCTAGAACGGACTTGTTCACTCTTGCTCTCCCACCGAATTGAATGGGGCTTTCCACTGCTTGCAGCGTTAGTTCAGTTAACATGCTTGCATCCTTGCTAAAAAATAAAAAGAGTTAGATAAGTAATTTTTCATAGTCTAACACAATTACTAACTATTCAAAAAAGATATCAAAAACATTCGAAATTTTATTATGTGAGTTCTTGTTGGGAAGGTTGATGAACATATTAGATAAAGGTGAAGACAAGAAGATCATCACACTATTCATCATATTGATAATAGTTGCATCCATATTATCTTATAATTTAATGATCAATACTGTTCAATATACGAAGATATTGGAAACGGAAGCAAATTTTGATATGAAGATAACTAATTTTGATGTCGGTAATGATATCGTAGAAGTAGATGATGGAGGATGGGAAGGTAACGTTTGGATCAACACATCAGTAAAAGTGTGGAACAACGGAACGACCCCCATAACTGTCAACCAGATCTGGTTCGATATATATCTCAACGAGGTTGGGCCTAAAAGTTACATAAGTAGTAAAGGCAGCAAACTCTACATGGTCAGTGGTGTCATAAGATTAAAACCGGGTGAATCGGCAACGTATGACTTAGAACCCGCCATGGCGAATATCACTGATCATTATTATTTTCAAAATAATCTTAACAAGAACAATCCAACGTGGAATTGGATAGTCGTTGGTGGAAAGGCTAATATGATATTTCCGGAATTCTCCGATGATGACTGGGAATATGAATCAAGTGTTAGTTTTGGATCATCATTCTTCATGAGAAGCTTGGAGGTGAAGGGATGATGCATAAATCAGAGAAAAGTAAGTATTATCTCGATATGGCATTGGCCCCGATATTGGCGGCTTTGATAAATACGGCCATCGGTAATGAATACATATTATCCCTGAACGGGTTCATATCTAAACCATTGTTCTCTGGAGGAGGCTTTTACAGCGAATACATGTTAGGTTACAGGTACTTGCTCTTGATCACACCCTTTTTAACAGCAGCCATAGTAGCTATCATCCTATCTAGATACACATTTATCAGTTCTTTCATCGGTATCTTCCTAGGAGCAATAGAAACCGTGATACTTTCATTCTTATTTCTAACTTTTATCCCGCAGATGTTAGGTAATGTAACCATCTTAGCGGCGACGCTCGTATATTCCAAAGAGATAATGCTTTTCATCGTCTTCCCTGTATTACCTTTCAGCTTCGCAGGTGGTCTGATCGGTGCTATAATCGGTGACCGTTTTATATTCCAAGAAACCAAAAAAGAAAAGAAGGAATTCAAGGAAGAGGTAGATGAATGGGTGGATTTCCTTTCTCAAAGGGTCAAAGAAAAAGAAGACGAGTCAGAAGAAGAGTTGAGAGGTAGGTTCGAAGATACAGATGGCTAGGATATCAACCGTGTATCAACGTTCTGGAAACTTACCCTCTAAATATTTTTTTGAGGCTGCTACACAGGTGGATTCGTCCAACTTATGATCCATCCCGGGTTCCATCAATATCTTCTCGATCTCTTCCACCAGATCAACTACACTATCAGAGAAATCCCACCGATCGATATAACCTATATCCAGTTTTCCACCTTCATTGGGAGGTGAGATGTTCGGATGATAGATATCGGAATTCCAACTGACTTTGGGGGCTTTGTAAGGATATTCGTTTCCTAATGTTATTTCGAAATCATGCTTAAAAGATAATCCTATATCGTCACCTACTTTGACCGGAGCAGGCGATCTTAATTTAACTGATATTTTGACTACATCGTCATCATCGTCCATTTCAAAGTCGATATTAGAATTGCCTAAAGCTTCTATCTCGTTTTGTATCCTGTTTTTCCATAATCTCTTAGGCAATTTCTTGATACCCGACCCTTTTTTTAAGATCAATTCATCCTCGTCTTCGATCATCGTTTCAGACCAAGACGATCTTCTATCGATCCGTTCTCCTTCTTTTATCAGATCATATTCGCCTTCTAAAGACCAGTAAGATTTGGCACTCTTGATGGTTTTAACGACCTTCTTTTCTGGGTCCGTATCGATAACGATGCTTTCATTGATTTCATTCTCAGAGATATTTAGTCTCAATACCATGGTCCTGTGAAATAGTACCCTTAAAAAAATTTTTGCATCACCCGAAAATTATATATCATAACATTTGAGTGAGGTAAATCCAAAATCCTTTTTGGATTCAAACGAAAAAAACCCTTATATATTTATACAATATGGATAATAGCAGAAAACAGCGTTCATAGGATATACAGACCCGATATCTATAGATAAAGGGTTTTATCCGGAGATGGAAAATTGGCGGGAAAATATCTCAAGGCAAGAAAACTTGCAAAGGAAATGGAGGAAAAGGCGAAGAAGACCGCTGAGAAGAAGAAAGAGGTTGAGAAAGGTCTAGAAGAAGCTGTAAATCTCCTTGAGATGTCTGAAGATATAGGAACAGATGTGAGTGGTGTTGAAGAGATAATCGATGAAGCTAGAGACCTCCTCGAAGAAAAGGAATTTGATGAATCATTTGAAAAAGTTGAGGAAGCGGTCGAAGAACTCAGAAAAGCCAATGCGTCCATGGTCGATGAACTGATAGAGTCAGTTGAAAATATCCACGATATGATCGGTGATGAGGAAAAATATGAAGAATCCCTGAAGAAGATCGAGAATACTAAAGAACTCAAAGATGAAGATGACTACAACGAAGCTCTCGATGCCGGTAAAGAAGCTTTAGACCTTGCTCAACTAGAGCTCCAGGGTTCCCTGACCGATGAATTTTCAAATATAGAATCGATGATAATCACTGTTGAAAGTAGAGGGGGAGATACCGGAGAGGTCGAGGAATTAGTTTCCGAAGCGAGATCATCAATGGGCGAGGACGATTTTCAGAAAAGTTATGAATTGGTCAACGAAGCAAAAGAAAAACTGAGCGCCGAACTAGAAGAGTTCATAAACGATAATCTCCAGAGTCTGAAGAACCAGATCAAGGTCATAAGGAACAGCGGAGAAGATACTAGTGAAGTAGAAGACTTGATGAGCAAGATAAAAACCCATTCCAAGAACGAAGATTACGATAAGGCTTTGGAAACTATCAATAAAGTCAAAGATGAATTGAACAAGGGGATGGAAGAGGTCGTCTCCAACAAGATAGACGAATTGGCCGATGAGATCAACGATACTCAAAAAATAGGTGCGGATATTCAGGAATTAGAACGTAAACTTTCATCCATCAAAGACCTTCAAAGTGACGGACAATACAGTGACGCTTTTGAAGAACTGGAAAATGCTTTTGATGAGATCGAAGAAGCGAAATTCAACATCGTTTTAAAGACGATCGCTGAAAGTCGAGATAACTTCATCAAAGCAAAAGAGATAGGAACGGATATATCCGAACCCATGCAGATGCTCAACGAAGCCCGGGATTCACTCAAAAAAGGAGACCACTGGGGAGCTTTAGAATGGGCTGAAAAAGGGCGTAAGAAGGTCAAAGAACTCGTCAGCGAACACGAGGAAATAGAGAGGAATATAAAAGAATATAAAGAAAAAGTGGAAGACCTTGAAAGTATAGGCATCGAATTGGATGAGGCTGACGAGAAGATCGGAGCTTCTCAGCAAGCTCTAGCCGATAAAGATTACGGATCAGCTCATGAGAGATTGGACGAACTGGATGAATATATCGGTAAAGTTGGTTACGAAAAGATAATGGAACTCATCGAAGAATTAGAGATGAACATACTTATCGCAGAAGATATTGGATTCGAAACGGACGAGTATACCGAAAAATTGGAGAACGCTATCGCCAACACCAAATCAGGAGAATACGCTAAAGCCGGGAAGATCGCATTGGAAAACACCAATGATCTAAAAGAGATGATAGATGAAGAGCTTCACAACAAATTAGAAAATATCAGTGGTATCATCGAAAAGATCCGTGAAGAGACTACAGAAGAAGATGATATCGCGAATATCGAAAAAGTTCAATCTATCATAGATGAAGGGGAAGAAGACCTAGAAGGGGGACATTATAAGGATGCATTTGAAGGATTCACTGAGGCTTCAGAAGAACTCAAGAATTGGCATGTAGGTGAAGCAGAAGAGAATATCACCAAAGCCACCGAACTTATAGAATTGATCGAAGATTTAGAAGTAGAAGAGATCGATATTGACGATTATAAAGGCAGGCTAGATGAAGCTGAGATGGCTTTGAGTTCCGATAATTTTACTGAAGCTGTTAATCAAGCTAACGATATCATAAAAGAACTAAACAAAAAACTCAGGATAACCGCTGAAGACCACTTCGCCGACGCGAAGATGGAGGTTGTCAA
>CAZFVW010000088.1:0-3882 GCA_964522285.1 uncultured Thermoplasmata archaeon
ATCCCGAAAGGATATCGTTCTGTGAAAGGGCCCTCAGAGATTTGATAAAATACGGAAAATCGAAGAGTGCGGAATTCGTCAAGTTGTCTCGCTTAGCGCGAGAGTTCAAGGGACGGAGAAAAGGAGAGAAATACCGCTTACAAATAGGTATTACCGGGGACCTAGACATGATCTCACTGACGGATAAAAAAGAGATGACCCGCGAGGCGAAAAGTATGGGGGGTGGAGTATGAAAATCTTAGTAACCATGCAGCATCCAGCACATGTTCACTTTTTCAAGAATGCTATCAAGGAGCTTGAGGATAGAGGGCACGAGGTAAAAATTTTAGCTGTGGACAGGGAGATGACAGCCTATCTTCTAAATAAATATGATCTAGAACACCAGATATATGAAAAACTGCACCAAGGCCTGATCAAGAAAGGTTTTGGGCAGATCAAGAGGAATTATAAATTACACAGCATAGCAAAGGATTTTAATCCGGAGATGATCACCGCCGCTGGAGAAGTAGCAGTCACCCAGGTAGGGAGATTACTAGATGTAACTTCGATCGTATGGCCGGATACGGAACCAGATAAGATCCTACACACATTATCCTTTCCCTTCGCTTCCGCTATAGTCGCCCCAGATTGTTTTAGGTCCCCCGTTCCATCAGATAATTATGTTTTTTATCCGGGCTATCATGAATTGGCATACCTCCATCCAAATCATTTCGAACCAGATTCAAGTGTATTAAAAAACCTGGGTTTGGAACCAGATGAAAAGATAATCCTTACACGTTTTTCGTCTTGGGATGCGAGCCATGACATAGGTCAAAGGACATTCGAAGACATGAGGGAGCGAGTCGATTTCGTCGAAGAGTTGGAAAAGTATGGAAAGGTGTTCATAACATCTGAGATTGACCTTCCAAAGCAGCTAAAAGATAAAAAACTGAACATAGCTCCCGAGGAGATCCACAACTTCTTAGCTTTCACAGACCTTTACATAGGAGAAGGTGCTACATTAGCTTCTGAAGCGGGTGTTCTGGGTGTTCCGTGGGTATGGATATCGGGTAGGGAATGGAGGGGATACCTCAACGACCAGGAACAAAGATACAGTTTGGGTTATTCCATCGAAAGCCCAAAAAAAGCTCTAGACAAAGCTATAGAGATGCTGGAAGACACACAAAATATCAAAAAGGAGTGGAAAAGAAAAAGGAAATGCATGCTCAGTGAGAAGATAGATGTCAGCCGTTTCATGGTCTGGTTCTTCGAAAACTGGCCTGAGAGTTTCAAGTCCTGTAAAAAAGACGACATTCCAGACTTAATCCAATAAATTACTAAAAATCGATGTGACCATAGAAGAATTTTTATAAAATCTGAAGATTTACACAAGAGGATACATGAAAAGGTCTCTGAAAGTTGCTAAAAATACCACGTGGTTGGTCACCGCTAAGCTCGCTTCTAGGGTATTGACAGCCTTGTTTATAATCTTATTAGCCAACCATCTCCTCCCGAAGTCCTTCGGGATATACAATTTTGCTATGGCCCTATCATATGTAGCAACGGTCGTAGCTGACTTTGGATTCGACGAATTAACCATCAGAGAGGTGTCAAGAGATGAGTCGAAGGGACCTGAGATGTTGGGTGATGTTTTAGTTTTAAGGGTGTTTCTAGGTCTGTTGACCATATCCTTTCTTTTAATACTGCATTTTTTAGTATTCAAAGAATCGCGTACCGACCTATCTCTTTCTATATTGTTAGTCGTAGCCTCCATGATATTGATAGAGAAGATCTCAGGTTCATTTATAGCCCAGTTCCAGGCTCTGCAGAAGATGGAATTACAAGCCATAACAACCATCATATCAAAATCAGTATACCTTTTACTTGGCATAGCAGCTATATTCATGGGTTTAGATCTACTCAACATCCTTCTATTACTCTTGGTTTCTTATCTGTTCAACCTGGTCATTTCTTTTTTGATATATTTCAAGACCCTGAAGTCGACTATATGCCGTCCGCAATTTAGCCGATGGATACCGATGATCAAACAGGCCTCACCTTTTACTTTCTTCATCTTCACTAGCATGATCTACGGTCATGTCATAATATTATTTTTATCTACCCTTGAAGGTGATTTCGCCACCGGGGTCTATAGCGCGAGTTGGAAGATTATCGTATTTTTTGGAGTCATACCTTATTCTTTCGGTAGAGCGCTTTACCCCGTATTCTCGCAGTACTATCATTCCAGCAGAAAAGTCATGCAGAAGACGTATCATCACTCGTTAAGGTATCTATTGCTATTCTCGCTACCGCTGACTCTAGGCTTATATATTATGGGCGGTGACATCCTCAAGTTGATATACCGCACTGAGTTTTCCTCCACAGTACCGGTCTTCAAAACTATAGTTTGGATCCTCCCATTTTATTCATGAACGGAAGTTTGAAGATGGCATTATGGGGTAGCGATAGGACCAAGGAGTCTACAAAGAATCTAGCTTTCGCTTCAGCGGTATTGATAATAACTGGTATTTTAGCCATATCCCGTTATGGAGTGGTGGGTGCAGCGGCGTCTATAGTTATCGCTGAACTAGTGTATTTTTTAGCAAACTACAGGATCGTCACTTCTTACTTGGATCCCATACCACCTTCTGATTTATGGAAACCTTATTTTTGCAGCATTATCATGGCTTTGTTTTTGTATTCTAATAATTTTTTTGGGGTAGAGATATCATCTCTCTTGCTCCTCCCTCCCGCAGTGATACTTTATTTCGTAGTTTTATATCTTCTAAAAGGTATCCAAAAGCACGATATCGAGATAATGAAAGGTTTGATAGGTATAGATAATAATTGAAACAATTCAGTAAACTCAAAAGAAGGGATAATTAATTAATAGGATAAAAGGTGTTTTATTATTTAAATGAAGGTCGCAGAAAGAGGTATAGTGGTTCTGATCGCGTTTACCTTAGCCCTGCCTTTGTTTCTCGAAGGGGTTCCGAGTAATGCTCCGTATCCAAGTTTTTCATCTTCTGATTATTCATCTTCAATGGATACTATCTATGTTAAAGGTGCTGACAATACACTCTCTTCAGTCCACCAAGATGTAGGTGATGACAACATTTTCTATTATGACAGCGTGAACAACACCGCCTACTGCTACTCGAATTTAACTGTAGGGGGGAGCCTCAACATATCCTCTGAGATCCTATACTTCGCCGATCAAAAAACTTTCCAGATAAATGATACCAGCCATGTTAATATCAACGATTCTGATATATCTGGTCTGCCGGAAGAAAAAAGGTGGTGGGAAGAAGAAAACAGGTATAATATCCACAAGAACATAACGGGGCAGCTCTTCGTGGACGGTTCAAGAATCATGGATACCGGTTGGGCTGATAACAAAGGGGAAAGAGGGATAGAGATCTACGGACCGGATCTAGATATAAGCAATTCAACTATTTCCAGCGGATTGAATGGTCTGGTACTTTACGATGCAGGAGATATGAGCGATTCCAAACTTTCGAACGTGACTTTCAAGGATATGGGTAACGCTGGCATATTATCAAAGAGCGGAATCAATTTTCTGACCCTCGATAACTCAACTTTAAAAGATAACGGGGGTTACGACTTGAGTCATGAATCTGGAGGAAATATCACCCTGATGAACTGCTCTATAGAAGATCTGCAGGCCACTTCTTCAGGGTACATAAAGAAAGGTTACTTTCAGGATTTCTTGATCAGGAACAGTACAGATATCCTAGATGACCAAGAAGTTGTTTTTTCTACCTTTAACGGTAACGATAAAAGGAGCTATTGGACAGATGGGTCCGGAAGACTCAACGAAGTTCCATTTATCTGGAATATCGAGAACAACGTTGAATCCATCAGGCAGATTTTCAACATAAC
>CAZFVW010000088.1:3982-7101 GCA_964522285.1 uncultured Thermoplasmata archaeon
GTTAAAGACGAGGATGCAGACGGTTATTACACCATATACGAAGATTGGCTTCCAGATATCTTGATTGAGATGGGATTGGCTTATTACGGAGCCGATAAAGCGACCGGAAATCAGTCTTACTACCAACGAGGTGAAGACCAGATCGAATACGCCCTCGGTTTTAGAGACGAGTGGGGTCTTTATAATTACAGCACATATTACGAGGTCAGGGGCCAATACGAAGATACGTATTATGAATGGGACACTCATAGGAATGTCAGATCCGCATTAGCTTTACAACACGCTTACCTTTATACCGATAATGAGACTTATCTCGATTTTTCAGACAAAGCCATAGATTTCTTACTGAACAAGGTCTTCATGAAGAATATAACGCATCACGACGATGTAAACTACACCGTACCATGGCGCTCTACTAAACCTAACGGTGGTTCCGGCGGTGTGAAAGGAACAACCAAGGATTTTCCATTTGTACCTGTTAATCAATACGTACAGTTGGGCAGACTCTTGATCAATGCATACTATGATGAGAATATGAACAGTTCTTACTATCACGACGACAGATTACTTCCCCATATCAACACCTGTATGAGATACATCATAAACGATCAGATATACAGCGGTGATTCAGAAGGCACTTGGGCTTACTTCAGTTATTACGACGAAAACCATTCCGGTGATCCGTGGAGAAGGAGGTCTATGAAGTACGCCGCGTTGACCGCTAAAGAGCTGGCAAGGGCTAATAATTATCTATTCTGGGATAACATAACCAGGGCCATCGATAATTACACGGATTATGTAGAAGATCGCCTCACCTTAAGATCGGCTATCGATACTCACAACGGAGGGTCCGGAACTATAACAACTTACAACTCCTGGCGTTCACTATACAACAACACTGAAAGGAACGTTACCAAGATAGATGAAATATTGTTCTCGAACATATTTTTCAATGATAACGGCACAATAAATGGTTTCAATATAGATTCTGACAGGTATATCTACGACACCGATGATTACGGATTCCTCTATGTCCATTACAACCAATTCAGAAATCTGATATGGGATGATTACTATCAAAACCGCTCCTCCATGACATATGATATCGATCTTAATTCAAGCGGACCATCCGACGGCTGGAATTTCGTGTCCTCCCCCCTTGTGCCTAACCAGAGAAACTTGACTTCTATCCTGAACGACCCGCTGTACGGGATATCTGGCAATTACGATAAAGTCATGTATTATGATTCCGATCAAGGCAAGTGGAAAACACATGTCCAGGGTAGAAGCTCGATCTTCAACGATATCGAGGATTGGGATCACGAGATGGGGATATGGTTACACATGACATCCGATGATGTTCTTACTATCCAGGGCGTCCACCCTTACAGAACTAAATTCACCCTAGGACCCGGTTGGAACATGGTAGGTTATCCTTCCAATACGATGAGAAAAGCATCTGAGACCCTACCATCAGAGGTGACGAAAGTAGGGATATTCAACAGCTCGAACCAGTACAATCTCGAATATATAACTAATTTAAGCAAACTAGATTTAGAGCCGGGAAAGGGATATTGGATTTATAATAATGCCGCTGAAGATATCAAATGGACTATCGATTATTGAATTTGGCCATAGTTTAAAATAAAGAACGGAGATCAACCCACATGGAAAGTCATAATGTAATACTGATAACCATAGATTCTTTGAGAGCTGACGCCCTTAGTAAGATGTCTGGTTTAACATCGCTAGAAGACGAGGGGTTCAATTTTTCAACTGTTTATACTAACGGCCCTTCGACACCGTTCTCCTTTCCAAGTTTATTCAACACTAGTTATCATCCCTTTCACGATGAACCCAAGATAAAGTCCCCTACGATAGTTGAGAGATACAGGGATGAAGGTTACAATACTTTAGCTGTCGTAGCTAACAATCCTTATATCTCCTCCTTATCAGGCTATGAAAAAGGATTCACACATTTCGAAGACTATATGTCTTCTTTACATGGTGATGGAAGATCACTCCCTAAAAGGATTTTGGATAGAAGTCCCAAGGCTATCAAGAACCTAAAGAACGTGTACAAGTGGTATTTCAAGGATGACATCACTTCCGCGAGTGGAGGTACAACAGCTATAGAAGACGCCAAGAACGCCATACAAGGCAGCTCTCCGTTCTTCCTTTGGCTGCATCTGATGGATACCCATTACCCCTATACTCCACCCCTAGAAGCTACAGACCTTAGCCCATTCAAAATAGTAAAACTGAACGAATTCAGGAAAAGATACCGATTAACTGATCCCGGTGATAGAACCCAACTCACGGACCTAAAAAAACTCTACTACGATTGCGTTGAATGGGTTGATAAACTGATCATGAACTTCATCAACTTCTTAAAAAAAGAAGATCTCTGGAGGGATACAGATCTGGTCATAACCGCCGACCACGGCGAGGGGTTCTATGAACACGGATTTTTAGGTCACCCCGCCCAGTTATATCAAGAATTAGTCAGCGTACCCTTGATCCTCAAGATGGCCGGGATGGAACATGAAGTCAAAGAAAATATAGGTGAATTAAGAGACATTCCAAAACTTCTAGGATCACGTTTAGAAAATGATGAAGGATACCCCCGACTTCCTAAAGATAAAGAGATACCGATGAGAGCTTCTCACGCTGGTGACCGCAGCTGTATGAAAGGCGATGTGAACCTTATAGGTCAACCTGGTAAGTTGGAATACGATATCTTCGGCCTGGTATCTGAAAATTATAAACTTATTTACGACGGGGAAACTGGTAAATTGGAACTTTATGATCTAAAAAAAGATCCCGGAGAGCGAAATGATATCTCTAAAAATAATAAAGAAATTATCGAAAGGTTATCGAAACCGGAATATCCCTTTCCCTAACAAGATATGAAGCTATGAAGCCGCATCAAATATAACCCATATCTTTCATCTTTTTCTTTAAAAAAAACGTCAACAATCTTTCTTTATTTTCGGATAACTCCTTTTTCCATCTAGTTAAAGATTTTTTATTGAAACCCTTTTTCCCTTCTTCGTAATAGCTGGAACCTCTTATCTCTATATCCAACATCGAATCGTAGAAATCTATACCTAGGAACT
>CAZFVW010000089.1:0-7084 GCA_964522285.1 uncultured Thermoplasmata archaeon
TCCGCCCCATTCTGGGATCCTAGAGTCGTTCTTTACCATCTTACTCACATGCTCTTTCGAGTAGGTATGACCGAAGCAGGCTAGAGTCAGTTCGGACATCTGGGTATCGTCGACTTCTTCGTAGGTTAAGATATCCATGTGTAAAGTTAATCAAAATACGGTATAAACCTTTTCTCAAATGCTATATTTATATATTCAAGAATATACATAGGTTTAAATATGTGTTTAACCGATATAGAAAGTGCATTTTCTTCTTAAAAGTGGGAGAGGAAAATATTCAGAAATGGTGAGAATGATGAGCATAAACATTGCATCGAAAGAGAGAGAGCATTCGCTCGAGAAAGAGATAGATATAGAGGAAATAAGATTCTACAGAGGACCGAACAAACATGCATTGTTTCCAGTTATGGAAGCATATGTGAGATTGGGAGACCTTGTTGACGAACCTTCATCCCCTTACTTTGCGGATATATTGGCAGAACAGATAGAAGATATCAAAGAGCATACATGTTCCAAGGATCGGAAAGGAGGTTTTCTTGAAAGATTGGTAGAGGGTACTTATCCCGGACACATCGTAGAGCACGTGACATTGGCCCTGCAGAACACAATCGGGATGAAGTTATCATACGGTAAATGTAGAAGGGTGAAAGACGACCTTTACCTTATAGTCATGGGATATGAGTGTGAGAAGACCTCTGAAAAAGCTGTGAGAGCTGCCGCGGAGATCGTTACACGTCTTTACCGTAGAGATCTTGAGATCGAGGGATTTATAAGAACTGAGTTGAAAGATTTAAAGGGAACGTATGAGAGAGAGAGATTAGGGCCCAGTACAGCAGCTATCATCCAGGCCGCGAGAAAGAGAAAGATACCATCCCAGAGGTTGGACACGGAGTACAGTTTGTTCTCTCTTGGTTGGGGGCGGAACCGAAAGATGATATGGGGGCCGGAAACATCCGACACGTCTCTTATAGGGTCGGAGATAGGGAAAGAGAAAGATGTGACCAAGAACTTACTGGAACGGAGCGGTGTGCCCGTCCCAAGGGGTGAGGTCGTCAGGTCACTGGAAGCTGCGTTGGATTTCGCCGAGTACATTGGATATCCCGTGGTTTTAAAACCGGTAGCGGGCCATCACGGCGACAACGTCATGGTCAACCTCAAGGACGCTGAAGAACTCGAAGAGTCCTTCCACGTAGTCAAAGAAGAATCTGATTACGTACTGGTCGAAAAATACGTCGAAGGAGGCGATTACCGATGTCTAGTGATCGGTCACAAGGTCGTTGCAGTAGCCAAGAGGATACCTGCACATGTGATAGGTGATGGTTCCTCTTCGATAAAAGAATTGGTAGAATTGGTAAATAAAGACCCGAAAAGAGGCGCAGGCCATATCTCACTGCTTACTGAATTAAAATTAGAAGATGAGGAGTTGATGTTCTTGAAGCATCAAGGGAAGTCGGTGGAAGATATCCCTGGCGACGGTGAAGTGGTCTATCTCCGAGCCACGGCGAACCTGAGTACAGGGGGTACTGCAGAAGATTATACCGAGGCCGTGCATCCTCTTATGAAGAGGAAAATGGAGAGGATCAGCAAGATAATAGGGCTCGACGTGATGGGTGTGGATGTGATCGCTGAAGACATGACCTTGCCCCCAGATCAGATGAGATGGGCGGTCATCGAAGCTAATTCCAGCCCTGGACTTAGGATGCATCTTTCTCCTACGGACGGAACGAGTTTGCCCGTCGGGGAGATGATAGTGAAAAGTCTGTTCCCTGTCGGTGACGGACGTATACCTGTTGTCGCCATCACGGGAACGAACGGAAAAACGACCACTGCGAGATTGGTAGAGTGGATAGCAAGGCAGTACGGATACCACACGGGATTGGCTGTTACCGGCGGGATATATTCCAACGGTGATAAGATCACCGAAGGCGACACTACTGGTCCGTGGAGTGCTCAAGTATTGTTGGGCGACCCTGAGATAGAGTTCGCCGTTCTCGAGACCGCTAGAGGCGGAATAGTGAAGAGGGGACTCGGTTTCGACAGGTGCAGCGTCGGGGTGGTCACCAATATAAGAGAGGACCATATAGGGTTGAACGGGGTTGAAGATCTCGAAGACCTCTTCTGGATAAAATCTCTAGTTTTAGAAACTACGGAGGAAGGAGGTCACTGTGTGATAAACGGAAACGATGATTTCGCGGAAAGGCTCGTCGAAAGAGCCAACGGTCAGATCGTTCTTTTCTCCATGGAGAAGAACACGTTGATCGACAAGAACATCTCCGCAGGAGTTCCAGTGTTCGTATTAGAGGGCGAAGAACTTTTCGCGTATATCGACGGAGAACCAATGAGATTGGCACACGTCTCCGAGATACCGTTCTTGGTGGGCACGGTCTCCATGATGGTCGAGAACACTTTAGCTGCGTTGGCTACCGCTTATTCATCGGGTTTTCCACTTGAGAAAGCGGTCGAGGCTTTGAAGATCTTCGAAACAAACGAAGAGATGTGCCCTGGTAGATTGAACCTGTACGACGTGAACGGGGTCAAGGTCCTCTTCGATTATGCACATAATCAAGATGCTCTTATCGAGCTGGCAAATTATGTGAAAGGTCTAGAGCGGAAAAAAACAAAGTTCATCTACACGGGATTGGGCGATCGATCAGACGTGTCGATGATCAAGAACGGTTTCGAAGCGGGAAAACATTTCGATGAACTGATCTTCTCGGAGAAAGACGATCAACTTAGGGGTAGGGAGAGCGGAGTAATCTCCTCGCTCCTTAATATAGGTGCTGAGAAGGCGGGAAAAGAGCCTAAGATAATACTGGACCACCATGAGGCATTGGCTCATGTTATAGAAAAATCTTCAGAGGGCGACCTGGTGGTATGCGCCAATCTGGATTATACCTCAGAAGACCTACAACAGTTCATAATGAAGGCCGAGGAAGAAGAAGTATATATCGAGGAGATCAAAGCACTAAGCACCGTGGAAACGCCGACTTAGTCAACCCCCTTCTTTTTCGTTTTTCTTATGTAAGCCGTTCAAAAAGGTTTGATAACCTTGGGTAAAAATCTTATATCGGAGAGTCATACAAACATCTCCACAGATGGGTTCGTGACATGATAGCATGATAGAGATATTGATGGTTGACGATGAAAAGGCATTTCTAGAGCAGGCTAAGATATTTCTTGAAAGGTCGAAGGATGATTTCCATGTGACTGCTGTAGAAACGGTAGACGAGGCATTGACGAATTTGGAGCAAGAGCGGTATGATCTCATCATCTCGGACTACATGATGCCCGAGACGAACGGGTTGGAGTTCTTAGAGATCATCAGAGAGGAAAAAAAGAGCGATATACCGTTCATCGTATTCACCGGGAAGGGTAGAGAAAAAGTTGCCATGCAGGCGCTGAATCTAGGTGCTGACAGGTATATCCAGAAAGGTGGTTCACCTACAAGCCAGTATGGTGTTCTAGCTGATGCGATATCTCAGGAAACAAATCACTATAAGATCAAGAAAGAGAGAGAAAAGAACACAAAAGAACTCAGGGATGAGAAAAATTTTTTAGACCAGATAGCGGAGACTAGCCCCGTCTGCATCACGAAGGTGGATAGGAATGGACATATCACGTATGCGAATCATAGAGCAGAAGAGATACTCGGTCTGTCGAAAAGTGAGATCAAGGGAAGGACTTACCATGATCCTGAATGGAAGATAACCGATTTCGAAGGAGAGGAATATCCAGTCGAAGAACTGCCCTTCGAGTTGGTCAAGGAGAAGGGAGAACCGGTTTACGATGTTCGACATGCTATCGAATGGCCCGACGGTGAGAGAAAACTGCTATCGATCAACGCTGCACCCTTGTATGATGAAGGAGGGGAGTTCGACGGCATGGTAGCTGCGATAGATGATGTGACTGAAAGAGAAAAAATGGAGATGGAGCTTAAAAGATCGAAGGAAAAATTCAGAAAGATATTCAAGGATCTGGGTGATCCAGTAATAATCAAAAGGTTGGGGGGAAAGAATGATGGAAGGATATTAGAAGCGAATCAGGCGATGTGTGAATTATTTGGATATTCTAAGGAAGAGCTAGAGGGGATGAACGTCTATGATGACCTCATTGGTGATGATCTAGAGGAAACCACTTGGAAGGAGATTAAAGAAGAATTGAAGGAAGGGAGGCAGATCACGTTCACCGTGAAAAAGGAGAAGAAAGATGGCTCAGAGGTTTGGATGGAAGTGGTCGCGGTCCCCATAGTATATGAGGGCCAGGAAGCCGTGTTAGCGGTGAATCGAGACATAACCGGAAGTAAAGAGACACTAGAAACCCTCCGGGAGAAAAACGAGGAGATACAGGGGATGTTGGACAGTATGATGAACGCCTTCGTTATCTTCGAATCGGTCTTCGACGAAGAGGGCAATTTTGTGAGTTATAAGTTCGTATATATAAATGAAGCCTACGAGGAGATGACGGGTGTGAAGTTGGAGGAGGTCAAGGGAAAAACCGTCCATGAGGTGTGGCCCGAGACCGAAGAGGAATGGGTCGAACGATATGGAGAGGTGGCTGTAACCGGGGAGAGCCAGACCTTCGATCTCTATCACGGACCGACGGACAAGACGTATCACTGTAACGTGTACAGACCATATGAAGCCAGGGATAGATTCTGTGTGATCTTCGAGGATATCTCTGAAAAAGAGGAAAGGGAACAGAGACTCAGTAAGGAGAAAAAAAAATTCCAGGAGATATTCAACAACGCTAACGATGCCATCTACCTTCACAAGTTGACCGAGGAAGGCATGCCTGGTAATTTCATCGAGGTCAACGCCTCCGCCATCGGGTTGCTTGGATATAGCCGGGAAGAGTTCTTAGATATGTCCCCTAAAGATATCGGTGCAGGTGAACACGCAGAGGAAGTCCCTGATATAATGGAAGAACTCTTTGAAACGGGTGATACCAGATTCGAGAGTGCCCACCGGGCTAAAGACGGAACAGCAGTTCCAGTCGAGATACATTCACACGTATTCCATCTTGAGGGCGAAAAACTCATCCTTTCCGTGGCTAGAGACATAACCGATAGAAAGAAAACTGAGGAGAAGCTGAAAAAGAAACAGAGATATCTGGAGGATATCATAAACAGCGTTCCGGATCCTGTGTTCGTAAAGGATCGTGATCATACCTGGATACTACTGAACGATGCGTTCTGTGATTTCGTCGGTCATAGTCGAGAGGAACTGCTGGGTAGATCAGATCACGATTTCTTCCCTGAGGAGGAAGCCGAAGTTTTCTGGGAGAAAGATGAAAAGGTATTTGAGAGTGGGGAGGAGAACATCAATGTAGAGGAATTTACGGATAGTGATGGGGTCACCCATATAATAAGAACAAGGAAGAACACATACGTGAACGCAGAAGGAGAACAGATCCTGGTCGGGACTATACGAGATATCACTGAAAGGAAGAAGATGGAGGACGAACTTAAGAGATCTGAGAGAAAATTCAAAAGAAGTTTCGAATCCTCTCCAGACCCTACTTTCTTGCTAGATGAAGAAGGGATCTTTAAAGATGTGAACGAGACTGCTTTAGAAAAGATGGGATTTGATAAAGAGGAGATCGTCGGGAAATCTCTTCAAGAGGCTCCATTTTTAGAAGAAAAGATCATCCAAAAAACAGTAGAAAAGTTTGAAAAGAGGAAGAAGGGAGAGGAGATCCCTCCTTACGAGATCCCTATGATGACGAAAGATGGAGAGAAACTGTATGCGGAGATAAACGCAGGTATTTTCGAGGCTAACGGATTCGAGGGAGAGATCGTCATAGCTAGAGATATCACCGAACGAAAGAAAGCCGAAGATGAGATCCAAAAAAGCCAAGAGCGGTTCGAAGAGCTTTTCAACAATATGAGGGGTGGCGTCGTAATTTACGAGTCATTTGATGATGGAGAAAATTTCAAGATCAAGAACGCAAACAAAACAGTCGAGAAGATAGATCATATCGAAAGAGATCAGATCCGCGGTAAGAAGGTAACTGAAGCCTTTCCAGGTGTTGAAGAATTCGGTCTGCTAGACGTGCTCAAAAAGGTGAATAGAACAGGTGAATCACAGCATTATCCTTCTCAAAAATATGAAGATGATAGGATAACAGGATGGAGGGACAACTACGTTTTCAAGTTGTCCACCGGTGAAGTAGTCGCTATATATTACGACGTATCTGATCAAAAAAGAGCCGAAAAAGAGAGAGAAGAATTACTCCACGACCTCGGAGAGAGATACAAGGAATTGAACTGTTTATATGCTATCGCACGGTTAGGTACCGACCTCACGAACACCCTCGAAGACATCTTACAGGGGGCTATCGATGTGATACCTCGTTCTTGGCAGTATCCGGAGGTGACGGAAGCGAGGATACGATTCAACGAGATGGAATTCATCACAGAGGATTTTGAAGAGACTGAATGGTGCTTACGTTCAGATATATTATGGGCGGGAGAGCAGGTCGGAGAGATAACGGTTTGTTATATGGAGGAAAGACCAGATGTTGACGGAGACCCGTTCTTGGAAGAGGAAAAAGAGCTGATAGATTCCATCACCACCGTGCTATCCAGCGTGGTTCAGCGTGAAGAGGCGGAAAGGAAGTTAGGGGAGAGCGAGAGAAAATTAAAACAACTTTACGAGATCGCTCCGATGATAGAGGTGGCTGATACTACTGAAAAGTTGTACGAGATGATAATCGACACCGCTAGGAACATCCTCGATTTTGATGTGTGCAGCGTAGAGATAGAAGAGGACGGAGAACTGGTCGTGAAGGCGAGCACTGAGAAAGAGCTTGTAGAGGAAGAGTATTCGATGCCGATAGAAGAGGGTATAGCGGGCAAGAGTTTTAGAGATAAAGAGACATATCTCACCAGTGATATAGAAAGGGAAGAAGAAGCGAAGCCGACAGACAGTGCATTCAGGTCTGCTATCAGTGTTCCCATGGGGGATATAGGGGTGTTCCAAGCCCTATCTGTTGAGGAAAACTATTACGATGAAAAAGATCTAGAACTGGCTGAACTATTCGTTTCTTATGTTACTGAAGCTATAAACAGGTTGAAGATGGATAA
>CAZFVW010000090.1:0-6988 GCA_964522285.1 uncultured Thermoplasmata archaeon
CGTTTGGAATCACGAACGTAGTGAGTGATTGTGAACAGTGGATTTTCTTAATTATTGAAATATCAGTTCATAAAATATTATTCTCTCAGGTCTAAAACATTATTTCCTTCAGCTATAAGTCTGACTATCTCTCCTTCATCATTTTCAACAGGTCTTAAGGAGAAATCCACTTCCACTTCCTCACCGTTGGCCCCGCTGTGATGTGCTTTGAACCTGCATATCTCACCTTCAACAGCTTTTTCGATACTTTCTTTAAGTTTTTCCTGCAGTTCTCCCGAATGTGTCCACCAGGGAGTATTCCAAAAATAAGTATCCTTTAAATCACTCATAGATGAATCGATAAGTTCCAATGACGACATATTGGCCTTTATCAACTTTCCATCCAAATCCAAAATGCCTATATACGTCTCTGGATCATGAAAGATCGATTCGAAAAGCATCATACTTTCCTTTATCTTCTTTTCCCTTTTTTTCAGATCTGTGATATCTATCTCCTGGTGAACTATCTTATCTATTTCACCCTCCTCGTTCAGCATAGGATTGGTTCGTGCAAGAAAATACTTGTCCAATTCCTCCGAAGAAAATTCAAGTTCTTCCATCTCTTTAGTCTTGAGTGATCTTTCTAAAGGGCAGTTTTCGATCGGTTCGTCTTGTCCGTGTGCTATTTTATGACAGTATTCACCCGTCAATTTTTCACCTTCCACCTCAAAGAACTCTTCCGTTGCTTCATTCGACCTAAGAATTTTATGGTCTTTATCCAGTAGGAAGATAGGGTTCTCAATAGTATCAAAAGTAGCCTCTAGATCTCTCAAGATCTCTTTATTATGTTTTTTTGTTCTGTAATGAGTGACCTCTTGGTCGATGGCCTGGGCTAACACCCCGTATTGACTTTTCGGGTCGCCCCCTTTTTGTATGTAACGGTCAGCCCCTAGATTTAGAGCCTTCATAGCGACCTCTTCGCGACCTTTACCTGTGAACATTATGAAGGGGATATCATCTTCAAGTTCGCCCCTTATCTTTTTTAAAAATTCTAATCCATCCATACCCGGCATCATGTAATCAGAAACGACTGCATCATAATTGGACACCTCTAACTTTTCCAAGGCATCTTTCGGTGAAGCGACAATATCTATGTCCATGTCGTCATCGGTCCTTTCCAAGAAAATCTTAGCCTGCTCTAGGAACGGTCGGTCGTCATCTAATATCAAGATTTTCGTTGTTACACACCCCGCTTTGTAACTAACAGCAAAAATAACAGCTGTTAAATATCTTTCCCATTTTTATCAAAGCAGATGAACAAATATAAAGCTCTCCATCGCGGGTACATTTTTAGCAACAATTTTTTTAACGAGACAACTTTTTAAAATAGACGAAAACCTATCTAAAAATCGTTAAATATTATCGTTCTATACCGAAAATGATGTGCTCTATAAACTGCCCGAAATGTGAGGAGGAGATGGAAGAAGTTATCGGATTTCCGGGATATGTTTGGTGTCGAGATTGTCATGTCACGAAGGAAGTGGATGAGATGAAAACAGATCCCGATAAAAATAGTAATAAAAATAATGAGATGAAAGAAGTCACTAACGAGATCTGTGACATCATCAAGGGCTGATCCATCTCTTTATGTCACCTGTGTATCACCTATGTCATGTAACAGGTCAGTTTTTCTTTTTCACAACCCATATATCGGATAGAATTTATCCTTGATGTAGTCGATGTGGTAGTCGGCTTTGATCTCTTCGCCGGTGAGCTGTTTCGTCAACTCTGGAGCTAGGTACTTTCTGCCTTTATTATGTATGTTCTCTCTAAGCCAGTTCAAAAGCGGGCTGAATTCTCCGTTCGATATCTTACCGTAGACGTCGTCGACCTCATCTTGGATGGTATGGAAGAGCTGAGCCGCTATCAAGTTGCCCAGTGCGTAGCTGGGAAAGTATCCGAACTGTCCTGCGGACCAGTGTATATCCTGGAGAACTCCTTTCGCCGGGTCCTCGGGAACGATGTCGAAGTACTCGTCCATCTTGTTCTGCCATATCACTTCGGTCTCTGAAGCTTCTATCTCATCTCTGAACAATCCGAGCTCGATATCGTATCTAAGCGCGATGTGTAAATTGTAGGTCACCTCGTCGGCTTCCACCCTGATGAAAGACGGTTCTACCCTGTTGATACGGTTGTAGAATTCTTCTTTACTGTGATCTTTTAAATCCGGAAAATGATCCGTCAGTTTCGGGAAGAGGTAATCCATGAACGCTCTGCTCCTTCCAACGAAATTCTCCCACATCCGTGATTGCGACTCGTGGTACCCCATGGAGACGTATTGTCCGATAGGAGTTCCATAATGCTCTGGATCGAGGCCCTGCTCGTACATGGCGTGCCCGGATTCGTGTATCAAAGAGAACATCGAAGAGAGTGTTTCCTCGTCGTACCTGTTGGTGATCCTAACATCGTCATCCATGCCAATAGTGAATGGGTGAGAGGATTCATCGATCCTACCCTGAGAGAAATCGTAACCTATGTCTTCAGCGATCTTCTTGCAGAGATTCTGCTGCTTTTCCGCCGGGAATTTTTTACCTTCAAAGACCCCTTCTCCCGGTTTCATATCCTGTTCCAGCATCTTATCCACGATCTTCGAAAGTTTCTTCTTCATGGGTCCAAAGATATCTTTCACTCTCTCAGCGGTCATACCTGGATCGTAGTTGTCCAGCAGTGCGTCATAGGGTTCGTTCTCGTATCCGATGTACTCAGCGGCTTCTTTCTGTAATTCGATGTTCTTCTCTAAATATGGTAGGAACGCTTCGAAATCCGAATTCTCCCTAGCCTTCTGCCATGCCGCTTGCCCCTCAGAGGCGGCCTTGGATAACTTTTCTACCAACTCTTCAGGGATGTTGTAAGCCCTTTCAAAATCTCTCGTCATCTCCCTTACATTGGCTTTTTGAACCTCGTCTAGATCTCCGTAGTTCGATGGTTTATTTAACTCGTCTAAGATCTTTTTGACTTTGTCTGATGTCAACTTTTTGTGATGTAATTTTGATAGGTATCCCTTGGTTTCAGAGCGGCCTTTCACAGCCCCTTGAGGCATGTAGGTTCGTTCGTCCCATGCTAGAAGAGCCATAGCTCTTTCTATGTAGCGTATGTCTTTAGAAATATCGAGCATCTTGTCATATTCTTTCATACTTCCGGTTATTAGCTTGCATTTAATAAATTTAACTAGAAAGTATGATTCTAAAATATGATTCTAAAGTTCTATAGGAGTTCCGTACTCTGGCAATATCACTTCTATTTTTTTGAATATCTCTTTGAATATGGCTGGATGTTCCGTGTGGACCGGTATTATGGTATCGGGATCAATCTTCTCTACCATCTCTACCAACTCGGGTTTAGAGGCGTGACCGCTGACGTGGCTTCTTTCCAGCACTTTATTTCCCTCCTCGTCTACTTCTGCATCATACCCCACGTTGAAATGGTCGAGCCATTTTATCAGCTTGTTCTCATCGATCTGCATCTCTTCGTTGAAGGGCTCGCACATGCATTTTATGTAATGGCTTCCAGATAGATCGTGATCTTTTTCAGAGAGATCGAAGAGTTCGTTCATCCTCCAGAAGTTCATCATCAGTACGTAATCACCGGGTGATCCTCTTATCTTGTAAGCAGGGATCCCGTTCTCTATGTGATCGACGGCTAGGTTCCATGCTTTGATCTCAGCCTTATCAGCAGTTCCATCTTCTACTCTACCTTTCACACTCAAGATATCTTCGTCAGCCTTGGCCCTCCTCCGCCCCCAATCATCCAAGTACCCAGCATCTGTTTTCTTGTAATCTGATTTCGAGTACAGCATGCTCTTCTTCCTCCTCTTGTAAACCACGACATCGTCTAGCTCTCTAGGATCGGGATATTTCGATGGGTACTCGAGATGGAACCTGTAGAGCATGTAAGCCGTTCTAGGATCTATGACAAGGGTCCTGTTATTTGCTCTAGAGGCTGCAAGTACAGTCTTGAACCGCTGGAGGTCTTTCCACGGGAAATCCACGAAGATGAGTTTTCTTATATCTGAGAATTTCTCCTTAAGATCTTTCTCCACGTCACGTTCTGTAAGGGTTTTTTCGGAATCGATCCTGGTCCCCTCCATTATCATCAGATCTATATCCGTATCGATCTGGTCAAGTAAATCTTCTAGAGTTTTCTCTTCGTCGCCGTGGAACCTTATATCCCCTGTATAAAGGATGTTCTTATCACTCTCGATCAGGAAAGCTACTGAGCCAGGCACTGAGTGATCTGTCTCTATGATAGTGATATTCATACCTCCGATCGGGTTGTCATCACCATGATCCATAGCTCTGTAGGGTCTTTCCTTTGCTCTTTTTTTCCTTTGAGTGAATTCTATATCTACGGCGTCCAACTTCTTCAAAGGAGTATCGTCGTGCTTCTTCTTGTTGATCTCCGGAGAACCCGGGAACAGAGTTCGATAGTTCTCGCCCTTCAAGCTAACTTCATAATCGTAGTATTCATAGAATTCGTAATCGGTCCCGCTCATACCCACGTCTGTTACAACCTTCGCCAATAGTTTCGTCTCTTCCGAACAGTATATAGGTATCTCTGGTGAAAGATAACTGATATCTTGGATGTGATCGAAGTGAGCGTGGCTGAGGAGAACTGCATCTAGAAAGGGTTTTTTGTTCTCATCCATGTATTCTCTGTAACCTTGAAGATCAGTGTGCCAGTAATCTTCTGCCTTCTCGATCTCTTCTTTATCTAAGGCATCTTCACTAGGAAAATCTGAGAACGTGTCCACGAAGAAGTCCCGATAGATACCGTCGATCTCAGGTAATATGCCAAGCTTCAAGAAATCCCGGATACCGCTTTTACTCCTGGGCTGCAAGAATTCATCGTAGTACTCGTTGAAATAACCCATCCTCCTACCGAAATCCAGGCTTATACGATTCCCTTCCTCATCCTCAACAAATATCTTGTTACCACCTATCTCCCCTACGCCTCCGTATAAAGTGACCTTCATCATCTCACCTGATATCTTCTGTATCTATCTGTACCATATAATTTTTAGCCCGTTAGTTTAAATATCTAAAATCAGATTCCACACACGGTATCATGAGTTCACAGAAGACTAAAGGAGTCGTAAAGGCATCGGAAGGAGTCGAAGTTGAAGACGTGGGTAACTCGGAAGGTATCACCATCCAGAGATTGATAGTGGATAGAGACGGGTCTGAGAGGATACATATGCGGAAATTCACCATGAAACCAGGGGCGTGGATGAAGTTCCACAAACACGATAACTGCGAGCACGTTCAGTATTTCTTAAAAGGTGAAGTAAAGCTCAAGATGGGTGATGAAGAATACGATGTGGAAAAAGACGATGCAGTTTTTATCCCGGCAGATACTCCACATTCTTATGAAAATCACGGCGATGAAGAAGCGAGATTCCTGTGTATAGTACCGGGTATAGATATAGAGACAGATATACTTGGTTGATTTTATACAAGTCGGTTAGTAAATTATAAATACAAAACACAAATTACTAGCAAAGGCTAACCACGTAAATATATATTGCCGGAGGGCAAAACATGAGTGCTGAAGATGATGAAGACGAAGTATCGATGGAAGATGAATTAGACAAGCTTTTCGAAGAGGAAGATGAGGATATAGAAGATGATGAAGATTTAGAAGATATCCTCGAAGATGAAGACGAGATGATCGAAGAACGTAGAGAGACTGCGTTCAGCGGAGGTTTCAATTACGGTTTTATAATTTTGATCCTAGGATTACTTTTAACTGTAGGCACATTAGGTCTTAAATTTTCAGGATTAGGTGAGCTTCCAGTTGTAGGAGAATACCCTACCGAGATATATCTTGGAGACCCGTACTTTTCATACCACTTCTTCATGGGACTGATATCGGGTTTAGTTGTATTGGTTATCGGTATTGTAGCCACTATGAAACTCAGGCCTGTTACCGAAGTAGTAGAGGCCGAGGAAGAACCTGAAGAAGTCTTCGAAGAGGAAGAGATGGAAGAAGAAGCCGACGAAGGCATCTGTCCGACCTGTGGCGCCGTCATACCAGTAGACTCAGTTGAATGTCCAGAGTGCGGTGAAGAACTCGCTCCTCCCGAGGAAGAAGAGGAGATCGAGGAAGAAACCGAAGAAGAGGAATTAGCTGAGGAAGAGGAACTTGAAGAAGAGGAAGAAGTCGAAGAAGAGGAAACCGTAGAATGCCCGATATGTGGTGCAGAAGTTTCCTCTGATTCTGACGAGTGTCCAGAGTGCGGTGAACCGTTGGGCGAGATCGAAGATGAAGATGAAGACCTCTTTTCAGACCTCGATGAACTCTAAATCGGTCTCTGAAAACATATAATTTACAAAACCCATTCTCACTTTTCTTATCTTTATTTTTTTAATAACTTAGAAGGTAGTTCACGGAGCCATTTCGATATATCGATAACGAGTCCCCAAGCTTCCTCTAAGAATACTCTGCTCTTTCTGAAATACATGACAGCTGCGACGAGCAAAGTGAACATCAATCCTGTTGAAGTCTCGGACATGCTTGGATATCTAGAAACGATATCTCCAGCGCCTAAGCCTTCACCTACTGTAGCTGTTTGTTCAGCGGCCCATATCCCCATATTGATATTAAGATCCGGGATCGGTATCGGACCGATAAAACCGAAATAAAGGGCAGCTTGGAAGAAGAAGAAATCTGTTGTTAGGGGATAAAATAATGCTACTCCGTCGGCCAGATCGAATATCAGAGAAGATAATATGTAAAAGAATCCTATCAACGCGTAATCGATCCTCTCTGGCTTGTAGTAGTGTATCCACAACACGATCAGAAGAGGCAGTAAGAACGCAACGAATATATTGTGAAACAATAAACGATGGTAGAAGCCGAAGAATATGTCTAGATCGATCACCATGGTGAGTGGCAGCATCAAGAGTGCTTTTCTGGTCTTGATCCTCAACGCCAACAATATTATCAGGGG
>CAZFVW010000091.1:0-6958 GCA_964522285.1 uncultured Thermoplasmata archaeon
AAGGTGGATCACAGGGATCTTGGATTCGAAGAGGAACCTGAATACGGAGAAAGACTACCCGAACCTTTCTTTGAGGTCACCACTAAATTGGAGGAGTTCGACAGACATATATCTCACGAGGAAGCACTTGAAATATCTGGATTGACGGAAGACGAATTTCAAGAGATAAGAGAAGCCGTTTTCAAGATAGATGAGATGATCAACGAGAGTGTCGAGAAAAATGGTCTCCTACATGTAGACGGTAAGAAAGAATTCGCCATGGATGAAGAACGTAACATAATGCTTATCGATACTTTCGGAACTGCTGATGAAGACAGATTTTGGGACCTAGAAGAATACGAGAAAGGAAACTTCGTCCAGAAGAGTAAAGAATTCGTAAGGCAATACTACCGAGACATAGGATACCACCAGGAATTGATGCAGGCAAGAAAAGAAGGGGAAGATGAACCACCCATACCCCCTCTGCCAGATGAGATGGTCGGGAAGACCAGCAAATTATATTTGAATATGATGGAAAGACTAACTGATGGAAATTATGAGGGATTATAATGAACGAAAGCAATAATTTGATATCTATATTGGATATCGAGGATAGGATAACGGATATATTGAGGATCGCAGGCGAGATAAAAAAGAAGTACAAAAACGGTGAACCATATCATCCGCTAAAAGATAAAAGTATAGGTATGATATTTGAGAAACCAAGCACCAGGACCAGGATATCTTTCGAAGTCGGGACCACCCAGTTAGGTGGCCATGCACTTTACCTGAGTCCTAAAGACCTCCAGTTAGGAAGGGGAGAGACGATAGCTGACACTGCGAAAGTTTTGAGCAGGTACGTCGATGGTATCATGTATCGGGCCTTCGAGCACGACATGATGGTCGAATTGGCGGAGAACAGTTCTGTTCCAGTTATAAGCGGACTCGACGATGTCGAACATCCTTGTCAGATAATGGCCGATCTTCTTACGATAAGAGAACACAAAGGTAATTTTGAAAAGAAATTAGTCTACGTAGGCGATGGTAACAACGTATGTCATTCACTTCTTCTGGGTTGTGCCGCAGTTGGTATGGATATGATAGCCTGCACACCTGAAGGATATGAACCCGATAGTGATATCGTAGAGAAAGCTAAAGATCTAGCAGAAAAGAATGAAAGCTCGATAGAAGTTATGCACGACCCGATGAAGTCCGTTAAAGGTGCTGATGTGATATATACCGACGTTTGGGTCTCTATGGGCGATGAAGACGAAAAGAAGAAGAGGATGGAAGATTTCAAAGACTACCAGATAAACAACAAATTGGTATCACAAGCTGATGAAGAAGTCATCGTAATGCATTGTTTACCGGCACACAGAGGTGTGGAGATAACAGATGAAGTCATAGACGGCCCTCACTCTGTCGTTTTCGATCAAGCTGAAAACAGACTACACGCACAGAAAGCCATCATGGCAGAATTCATAGGATAAAGTTTGAGGTAAGGAATATCATGACTGTAAAAAGGATGTTGGACGTCAGTTTCTCCGAGACCATGCGTATCTCTAAGTTAGCCACCAAGATGGAAGAAGCCGGTGACGATATTATATCACTGGCCGTGGGAGAACCAGATTTCGATACTCCCGATTTCATAATAGAAGCCGCATATCAGGCTATGAAAGACGGTCTGACCCATTACACTAATCCGCAGGGGATCTCTGAACTTAGAGAGGTTATAGCGGAGAAGTCTAGAAAGGAAAACGATCTAGATTTTGACAAAGATAACGTGTTGATCACTCCTACTAAACAGGCGATCTTCATGTCGGTGATGGCTCATCTAGACGATGGGGCGGAAGCTGTTATAACGGATCCTACGTGGGTCTCTTACAAACCTATGATAAAGTTCGCCGACGGCATACCCAGGCGAGTTCCGTTCGTTGAAAAAGGTGATAGCGATGGTTTTTATCTCGATGAAGAGGTGCTCAAAGATAATATATCCTCCAGGACGGAGATGCTCGTATTGAACACGCCTTCGAATCCCATGGGGTTGTCATTGAGTAAAAAAGATTTGAAGTGCATAGTAGATGTAGCTATCGATAACGACCTTTTAGTAGTGATGGACGAAGTATATGAAAAATTGATCTTCGAAGGGAACCACATATCTATAGGGTCCATGGACGGTATGAGGGATCGGACGATCACTGTGAGCGGCTTCTCAAAATCATACGCTATGACCGGTTGGAGATTGGGTTGGCTGTTATGCTCAGAAGAACTGATGGAAAACATCATCAAGATCCAGACTCATTCGATAACATGTGCTACATCCTTCGGTCAAAAAGCAGGGGTAACGGCTCTTAAAGATGGGGACAAAGTTATAGACGAGATGGTAGACACATATAGGAAACGCAGGGATATAATCGTTGATAGATTGAACGAGATAGACGGTTTCAGTTGTGGAAAGCCGGATTCTACTTTTTACACGTTCCCAAGCTACGATTTCGATGTTCCTAGTATGGACCTATCCATGTATCTGTTGGAGGAAGCCAAAGTTGCCACCACGCCGGGTTCCGCATTCGGTGACGAAGGAGAGAACCATCTAAGGATGTCTTACGCAAATTCTACAGAAAATATTAAAAAAGCTTTAGATAGGATAGAGGAAGCTGTTGGAGAACTATGATCTGTCCTTTGATCTGTCAAGATCTATAATTTGATTATATCGTCTCTATTTGTCTATCCTTCATATCTCATCGAGACCTTTTCTGATCTCTTTTAATGAGCTTTGTTTCTCTTCGAAGAGGTCTTCCTTTTCTTCAAGCTGATCCTCTTTTTGTTCCAACCTCTTCTCCCTTTCATCGAGTTTATCCTGTTTCTCCTGTATCTTCTTTTCCTGCTGTTCTAGTTCCTTTTCTCTCTTTTCCAGTTCCTGCTCCGTCTCACTGATATCATCTTCTCTGTCGTCTAGCTCTGATTCCCTCTCATCAAGCTCTTCCCTGTCTTCCATGATCTCTTCGAGTTTACTTTTGACCTTGATCCTTTCATTTTCAAGTTCTTGTTGTTTTCTTTCGTATTCCTGTTTCTCTTCTTCGAGTTCTCTCTTCTTTTCCTTTAGTTTCTCATCCAGGTCATCCCTTTCTTTCTGGAGTTTCTGTTCTTCTTCCTCTAGAGAGCTTTCTTTTTGTTCTATTTCAGTTTCTCTTTCTTCTAGCTCTTTATTCTTCTTTTCGAGCTCGTCCATCTTTTTCTCTATCTCTTCCTCTTTCTCCTCTAAAGCGTTCTCTCTTTCCTCTAGAGCGTTCTCTTTTCTAGTGACCGCACCCTTCCGACCGCTGACCTCTTTTTTCATCTGCTTGAGCTCTTCTTCCCTCTTATCGAGTTCTTCCATGCGTTCTTCCAGGTTGTTCTCTATCTCCTCTTCCCTTTCATCCAACTGGGATCTCCTTTTATCGAGTTTTTCCTCTTTGACATTCAGATCTTCTTTCATATCTTCGAGTTTGACCCTTTCTTCTTCAAGGTCCTCTTCAGCAGCGATTATCCGGTCCGCCTTATCGTCTAGCTTGTTGTCCCTCTTGGTTAGTTCTATCTCTTTCTCGTTAAGTTTGATGGATTGCTGGTCTAGTTTTTCTTTCTTTTCATCGAGCTCCTTTCTTTCATTTTCGAACTCTTCTTTTTTTGCTTCGAGTTCTTCTTCTCTCTCGTCGAGCTCTTTCTCCCGCTGCCTCAACACTTTCTTCATCTGGCGAACGGATGCTTTATCTTCTTTGAGCCCTTTTTTCAGGTTTTCGATCTTCTGTTTTTCTTCTTCGAGTTTATCTTCTCTTTTTTCGAGACCCTTTTCTTTCATATCGAGTTCTTCTTCTTTGAGATCGA
Organism: uncultured Thermoplasmata archaeon; assembly: GCA_964522285.1. Taxonomy (GTDB): domain Archaea; phylum Thermoplasmatota; class Thermoplasmata; order Halarchaeoplasmatales; family Halarchaeoplasmataceae; genus CAZFVW01. Next base: position 3,844 of record CAZFVW010000091.1, read on the forward strand.
GTTCTTCCTTCCTCTTTTCTGTACTTTCTTTGACTTGATTGATGTCTTTCTCTTTCTCTTTCAGTTTTTTTTCTTTAACTTCGATATCTTCTTCTCTTTGTTCGAGTTCATGTTCCTTCTCGAAAACGTCTTCTTCCCGTTCTTCAACGTCTTCTTCCATGGCATCTAATCGCTTTTCCTTCTTCTTGAGTTCTCTCTCCCAGTTACTGAGTTCCTCTTCCATCTTACCAAGGTTAGAGCTCCTAGATTTGATATCGTTCTCCCACTCTTTGAGCTCTTCCTTCCTCTCTCTTAGTTCTTTTTCTTTTTCAACTAGTTCTTCTTCTCTGCGCATCTGTTCTGCGATCTTATCTTCGAGGTCCTCTCGGGCTTTAGCGGCCATCCTACTTTCCCGCTTTATCTCACTCCAGACCTTACGCACTTCGTTCATATCTTTGCGTATCTTCGAAGCTTGATCTTTCATTTCTCCTTCCTTTTTCTCTAGTTTTTCCGCCCTATCCCTCAATCTTCTTTCAAGACGTTTGAGTTCACTTTTTTTTCTCTGGATATCCTCTCGTATTTTTCGGATATCTTCTTTTTCCTTTCCCTTTCTCAGTTTTTGAACCCTTCTTTCAGCTCGATCAACTATGTCTTCGTCACCCCTAGGTTTGATCCTTTCAGAAAGATCTTCTAACCCCTCGAAGTCACTCATATCTCCGATGTCTAGATCGATCTCGGATTCATCGAATTTTTCCATAATATCAAAGTTCAAAGAGGGTTCAGCTTTTTCAGCCTTCACTTCCCCCTCCTCTTTGTGTACTTCTCCAGCTTTCTTTTTCTTGCCTTTTTTACCTCTCTCCAACTCCATCGGGATGTTGACATCACCTTCGATCATCCACTCATCTTTGTCTGAAAGGACGTGTTCCGCGCTGATAGATGAAGATTTGTAAGAATAAGAATGCAGTTCCAGAAGGCAGTCCGGGTCGTTTGAATCTGAAGCGATATTCCTGATAGACTTTTTTCCCTGGGTTTCTTTCTCGCCTTGATGTATACCAGCCACCAATCCGCCTTTCTTGAATATTAATTTACCACTATCTCTACGGTCATCTACCGTTAAGCTGGTTTGTATATATCCGTCGAGCTTCTTCTCTCTTATTTCTTCGATAAGATCTTTTAAAACATTCTCTCCACCGAATTCACTCTTTATCGTTTTACCTGCAGGTATTTGCATTCTTATCGATACTAGAATAGATAAATAGGAATTATATTTTTGGGTGAGTGAATCTTTATAGTGGATAGATCAAACAGTCGAATTTTTTATATGGTTGCAGATATCCGTGTATATATCCGCAGAAGTTATTAAGGTAAATATCATTTAATATACGTCCGATGATGAAAGATGAACGATGAACCTATGATAAGGTGATGATTATCCCTATGAGTTCTGAGGACAAATAGATAACTGTTCATTTGATAAGATTTAATAAGACCTACGTTTTCTGAATCATAGATATGTCGGTGAATTTGTTCTTTACCGGAACTGCGGGGTCTGGAAAATCAAATCTTACAAAAGCATTCAGCGATTGGATGAAGAGACAAGGATATCGTACGGTCAAAGTGAATTTAGATCCTGGTGCTGAAGATATACCTTATGAAGTAGATATAGATATCCGGGATTGGGTATCGCTTCCTGAGGTCATGGACGAACACGGTTTAGGGCCCAACGGTGCTCAGGTAGTTTGTGCCGATATGATAGCAGTCAACGCGAGAGAGATCCGGGAGGTCATGGATGAATACGATTGTCATTATTATCTTATAGATACTCCTGGCCAGATCGAACTTTTTACATTTAGGCAGTCTAGTAAAGAGATAGTAAGGGTCATGGGTGATGAAAGATCGTTGATTGCTTTCCTTTTCGATCCTGTGTTGTCAAAACAACCGAACGGATTCGCATCCTTGTTACTTCTAGCAGCCACGACACAGTTCCGATTCGAAGTTCCATATTACCCTATACTCTCAAAAGCCGACGTTCTGTCTGACGATGAGATCGATAGGATCCAAAGGTGGTCAACCGACTACTGGAGCCTCGATTCAGCTCTAAGGGAGAAAAGTAGAACAGTGAATCAGATCAGTATGGAATTGGTCCGGGGATTAGGTAATGTGGGTATACAGGATGAGATAAAACCAGTTTCTTCGACCGAAGAGACCGGATTAGAAGATATATACACGGCTGTCCAGATGGCGTTCTTCGGAGGGGAGGACCTCGACCGCGAGTGATCAATGAGTGATCAATGATAGAGTAGATCAGTTAGGGGATATCTGCTGTAGATATGTGGATACTGAACCTTTACACGTCTAAATATCTGGTCTTTTCTCTATGTCTACTCCGCCGTATTTGTTCATATGTTCGAAATAATTATCCACCGTCTGACAATTATCTTTCCCTGAACAGTAGAAACGTTTGTATTTCTGGCAGTAGATCCCGCACTTGGTATTGGAACACTCATATCCCGCGTTACATTCATTCACGCCTTCGAGATTTTTTAGATTGATATCGCCTTCTGTATTTTCAAAAGAATTTTCACTATCGATCTCGAACCCGAAATTCTTTTCCTCTACCAAAGTACAATGTTCTTCACCAACACACTCTATCGAAAGATTTGAAGGGTGAGCACACCTATCGTTCCCGTATTTGTAAATACACATATTATCACATTTTTAAGACAAATATGCTAATTTTGTCTGACAAATAGTAATATATCTCAATACACTTAAAATTTTCGCTAAAACGTCGGACGATCAGGACCGAACGATCTTCTTGACTTTCTTCTTTATATGGTTGTTCAAGGATTCATATCTGTCCACTTCTACGTTCCCCTCCTCGACTACATTCAACCTCTCCATGTCGTTGAAACGCAGTCTAAGGTATCCCTCCTCAACGATAAAGTCAGAATATGCTTCGAGCAGTATAGAGTTTCCATGATGGTTTATGGTGATCAAGTCGCCCTGGTCTAGTTCTAGTTCTTCGAAAGCGGATTCACAGATCCTAGCTCTTCCACCCTTGCCGATTATACTTTTTTTTACTCTTAGTTCGATGATTCCCATAACCACTATCCTCTTTTTATTATATTCATCC
>CAZFVW010000092.1:0-5674 GCA_964522285.1 uncultured Thermoplasmata archaeon
AACGAGCAAGAGGAATCTAGGATTCCTCGTGTTTCGAATGCGGATGAGACCACGAGCGAATGCGAAGTGGGCTCAGCCGGATTCGAACCGGCGACCTCCGCCGTGTGAAGGCGACGTCATAACCAACTAGACTATGAGCCCTTTTTGTTGCGAATAGGATAGTTGAGCCAGATTTATCTGGTAAGCAAGAGGAACAAGGTTCCTCGTGTCTAGACTACGAACCAATCTATGATTTCTAAGGACTTCTGTCCTCATCATCTTCGGAAATCTATAGATTTCCTGCGATTGGTGAGTTCTTGGAATACTGACCGAAGGGAAGTGTTCCGAGTGATGAGCCCTTGGCGAATATTACGACTATCCACTCCCTCGATAATAGATTTGAATAATAAATCTTTTCTATCTATCGAGAAATAATACCAAGTCTTTTATATACCTCCTTCGTCTCAACAAATGAAATGGAACTGTACTCTATCGATCATACTGTTGAGATATCGACGCCTTTGTTTTCCACAGAGGATGAGAAAAAGGTTCTACAATGTATTTCGAGGGTTTTTCCAGATGTCAGGTGGGAAGTGAGCGATGATCAAATCTATGGGGAGACCGACGACCTGGAAAGGTTCAAAGAGATACTCAGGGATATGAAGATCCGAGACGCAGCTAAGAGTTATCTGACTAGAAAGATCGAAGGAGACACGTGCGAATTCAAGTTATCAAAACAAGCCACGTGCAACGCGAAGATCAATTTCTCTGAAGAGAAACAACCGCTAGGTCCAGTAAATGTCAAGATCCAGAGTGAAGATATAGAAGTTCTCATTGATAGACTGACTTCCAGGGAGGTGAAAGAGTGATACTGGCATCGAATCCCATATTCTGTTTACGACCTTTCGAAGAGGTGATGAGGGAAATCGATCAAAATTTCGAGGGATGGGAGTTTTTAGCAGAACGGGAGCACGGATATCATAATCTTAAGGAGATCAAGAACGCACTTTCTACGACGGACCTCACGATCCAGGTTCACGCTCCTTTCAACGACCTGAATATAGCTAGCATGAACCCGGGACTCAGAGAAGCTGCTATCGATGAGATTGAAAGGTCATACAAGATGGCGGTGGAATTAGATGCCGAGATGGTCACCATGCACCCAGGCGTTTATTCGCCGATCGGTAGATTTTGGGATGGGACGGAAGAAGCAGCTGTCGGATCACTAAGGGAACTCAACGAGATGGCAGAGGACTACGGAGTGAACGTGGCCGTGGAGAACATGCCGAACCTAGACGTGACCATGGGTGTCACCCCTGAAGATATGAGCGATCTACTGGATGGTTCCGGGATGTCTTTCTGTTTGGATATAGGTCACGCATTCACATCAGGTAGACTTGAGGATTTCCTCAAATTCGAACCTGTCAACCTCCACATACACGATAATATCGGAAGAAAAGATGCACATATGCCCTTGGGGGAAGGAGAGATAGATATAGAACATGTTATCGACTCCCTATCGTCTTACGATGGAAATCATGTTCTAGAGAACAGGAGTATCGATGACCTGATAGAAAGCAAGCTTTACCTTGAAGAACTGATCTAGATCCCACATCAAAAATATGATATATAAAATAGAATTAACTTAGAAGGAGATAAAGAAGAGGAGAATAAGAGATGGATATCGCGACCACGTTGTACGAAAATATTGAACCGATGCTGTACATCATAGCATTAGCTGTGCTGATATATCTCAGCGGACGGTTCTCAGGTTCAGAAACAGCACTTACAGCCATATCTAAAGTAGATATATCAAAGATGAAGAGGAACAAAGAGAAGAACGCCAAGATAATAGAACACTTGAAGCACCATATGGACAAGACCATCATCACCATCTTGATTGGTAATAATCTGGTCAACGTGACCGCTTCTGCTTTGGCCACGAAATTGTCCTACGATCTACTGGGGAACATAGGTGTATCTTTCGCAGTAGGTGCAGTAACTTTATTCCTCTTGATATTCGGTGAGATCACCCCGAAAGGCTTCGCCCTGAAGAACAAGAAACACTTCAGCCAGAAGAACGCCAAGATGATCTATTATCTATCTATAGTGATGGGGCCGCTGATCAAGGTATTGAGTGAAATATCGGACAGGATGATCAACCTTTTTGGTGGCGAAACGAAGTTGGATAATCTCCTCGTTACTGAATCCGACATGCGCCATCTAGCCTCTATGATGGAGAGTGAAGGTATAATCAAAGAGATCGAGAAAGACATACTCCACAGGGTTTTCTGGTTCGGTGATCTGAAGGTCGCATCTGTTAAGGTACCTAAAGAAGACACTTTCGTCCTGGACTCAGAACTCGATATAGATGAAGCTATCGAGTTTATAAAGGAACACGGGTTGACGAGATTACCGGTAACCAAGCACGATACCGACGATATAGCCGGGATCCTGTACAGCAAGCAGCTTTTAGGTACAGAGGGTGGCGATCTGGAGGACTTCGTCAGAAAACCATATTTCGTTTCGAATGAAGAAGATATAACGGATATATTCCAGAGGATGAGGAAAAACAGGATCCACATGGCGATAGTAAGGGACGAAGAAGGCAATTTCGACGGGATAATCACTTTGGAAGATGTGATGGAAGAGCTAGTCGGCGAGATATACGACGAATATGATTGAACGACTTGATCGACACTTTCTTCCGAAAAACTTTTTATAAAATCTGACTATCTAAAGCATAGAATGAACATATTTAGCCTGATACTTGGAACGATATTCATCTTCTTTTTACCAGGTTTTATGATGATCAATGCTCTTTTTCCACGAAAGGGTGAACTGGATAAAGAATTCGACATGCTTTATCGTATCACTTTGGGTATGGGTATGAGCATAGTTACTACGATATTAGTCGGTTTCTTCCTGGGTTCATTACCTGTTGAAACCGGACAGAAAGGCTACTTCCAGAGCCAATATATCTGGACGATGCTCCTTTCACTCACTGGTGTATTCTTCGTTATCGGTTGGTTCAGAGGAGCCTACCAGTGGATGGGTTGGCTGCATCCTAAATTGGAGAGACCAGAACCTCCCGAGCCGGGTCCGAAGGATTTCGAATACGAAGATGAGAAGGAAATCCTCCACGAGATGCAGAAACTAGCCCGGAAGAGACAGCAGTTGAAATACAAGATAAAGGAATCCAAAAAGAAGAGCGGTGCCCAGGCTAAAAGTATCAGGGATCATTACAAGAAGAAGAAAAAGAAAGCCGAGGAAGAACTCAAAGAAGTGGACGAGAGGTTGAAAGAGCTCGAGAGCATGAGAGCGGAAGAGCTGTACTAGGTGATCATGTGGGTTTCGATTACAAGATGGTATTGGTAGTGAGGAAGGACTTGAAACTATCTCCAGGCAAATTGGCTGTTCAGGCGAGCCACGCCGCTGTTCAGTGTGCCTTGAAAAGCAAAGAAGATGATAACTACTTCAAGAAGTGGTACGCCGAGGGTCAGAAGAAGGTCATAGTGAAGTGTGACGATGTTCAACATATGGAATTTTTACGTGATGTTGCCGAGAACAAGGGGCTGACCGCATGTATAGTGACCGACGCGGGATTGACAGAGGTTCCACCTGGCACCATGACTTGCCTCGGTATCGGTCCGGGGTCTAACGATATAGTGGATAAGGTCACTGGCGATCTATCATTACTTTAAAGATCTGATAGGTGAATAGATGAAGACCATGATGAGGGCTTTGGGTATAGATGATGCCCCGTTCAAATTCGAAGACGAAGATGTTATGGTAGTCGGAAGTCTGGTCAGAGCTCCTAACTATCTAGAAGGTATCTTGTCTACCAAAGTGGAAGTGGACGGAACCGATGCAACTGACAAGATAATAGAGATGTTGGATGGGTCTAGATTCGCTGAACAGATCAAGATAATATTCACGGACGGAGCGGCTCTAGGTGGTTTTAATCTGGTCGATATGGGTAGGATCTATGAGGAGACGGGGATACCTATAGCTAGCGTATCCCGAGATGAACCGGATTTCGAGAGTATAGAGAAGGCGTTGAGAGAACATCTTCCTCATTGGAAAGAGAGATATGAGAAGATCACGGAAGGTACGATACACGAGATAGAAACAGAACACAAGCCGATATATGTAAAATCCATGGGCATCGATATCCAGGAAACGAAAAGACTGCTAAAACTGTTCACCGTCAGGGGCAGGATACCGGAACCGATCCGAATAAGTCACATAGTGGCTTCGGGTATTGTGAAGGGTGAATCAAGGGGAAAGCCCTGAATTTGGTTTTCATCTATCTTTAATAATTTTCGCAAAACCAATAAATACTCATTATCCTCTATTATATCTAGAGAGTGATCGATATGAGAAAAAAGAAATCCTTTATAGGATTAGTCTTCACAGCGTTAGCTTTGATACTTTTGTGCCTATCAGTGTTCCTACCTTGGTACAGCGTACATATAAGGTCTGAATCTAGCGGTTACTTCACAGAGATGGAGATGAACCACGATTACTACGCTTACTTCGATCATTGGGAAGTGAGAACTGAGAACAACGGCAATACGAATGAGGACATGGATAAATACGATGATGAGTCCGACATAAAAGGTGTCTTCGGTTTAACCAGGATCATCACGATAATAGCCATCTTGACGACGATATTGGGGGTCGTGGGGTTGATATTGTTGAGGGATGGGAAGATCGATAAGAAGCTGGTCAGCGTCATGATCATCGCAGCTTTCATCTTCTCACTATTGGCACCGCTTTACCTGATGAGCAGTCTTCCAGGAGCGCTAGAGAACCAGAACGTGAATTACGCCGGGACCGGTGACGAGATCACGGAAAAATTCTTTGGAAGCGATGATTCCAGCAGCGATTTCTATGAGTATCAGAGTGACACGAAGGTCAAGTGGGGCGGGGATTTATCATGGTTCTTGGCGATAGCAGCAGCAGCCTTGAATGGTATAGGAGCTTTAACAGCCTTCATGATAAAAGAACCGGAAGGGACAGATTACCAACCAACAACCGCCCAGGGATATGGTGAACGACAGCAGACACCTCCTCCACCGCCGGGACAAGAACAAGGCTACGAACAGGATATAGAAGACGACGAAGGCATGATAACTCCTTGAACTCCATCTTGAAGTATTTCGAACCCCTTTTCCCTCTTTTATTTTCTAGATATAGCCCACTCGCTTGTATACAAGCGAAAGTTTATTAAACCATCTCTACGTAGTTCCCAATTCGACACCGATTAAACGAGTTTGTAACCGATGATACAGCGTGTAGAAGAAAGGAAGGAAAAGAAAGAAGTCCTAGACTTGATGGAACCTCTGATAGCGGAGTGGTTCGACGAGAAGTTCGATTCTCTTACGGAACCCCAGGGATATGCGATCCCTCTGATACACGAGAGGAAGAACGTGTTAGTTTCATCTCCCACTGGATCCGGTAAAACTCTTACCGCATTTTTATCGATAATCAACGAACTGTTTAAACTAGACAAGAAGGATGAATTGGAGGACAAGATATACTGCGTCTACGTATCTCCCTTGAAAGCACTTGCTAACGATATCCACAAGAACCTTGAAAAACCGCTGGACGAGATAAAAGCTCTAGCCAAAGAGAAAGGATTCAAAGTACCCGAGATAACCACGGCGATAAGATCCGGAGACACCCCCCA
>CAZFVW010000092.1:5684-6954 GCA_964522285.1 uncultured Thermoplasmata archaeon
AGAACCCCCCTCACATACTGATAACCACTCCGGAAAGTCTTGCTCTAGTGCTCTCATCACCTAAATTCAGAGAGAGATTCAAAGATGTCCAGTACTTCATAAACGACGAGATACACGAGATATCTTCATCGAAAAGAGGCGTTTACCTCTCGCTCAATGTTGAAAGATTACAACAACATATCAACGGTGATATGACAAGGGTCGGTCTTTCTGCTACTCAAGCTCCTATAGAGGAGATAGCTAAGTTCTTAGGTGGTTACGAGAACGGGAAACCCAGGGAGGTCAACATAATCGAGGTGGCAGGGGAGAAGATGATGGACCTCTCGGTGATATCTCCGGTGGACGATATGACTTTACTTCCATACGAAGTGGTCAATTCCAGGATGTACGACCAGCTAAAAGAGATGGTCGACGAACACCGCACCACGCTGATATTCACCAACACTAGGAGCGGTGCGGAGAACGTTTCTTACAAGTTGCAGGAAAGGGAGATAGACGAAATCGCTGCACACCACGGCAGTCTGAGTAAAGAGACCAGGATCGAGGTGGAAGACTCACTCAAAGAAGGAGATCTAGAAGCAGCCGTTTCCTCCACATCTCTAGAGCTGGGTATCGATGTAGGATACATAGATCTGGTCATACAGGTCGGGTCACCCAAATCCGTAGCCAAGGGACTCCAAAGGATCGGAAGGGCCGGTCACGCGGTGGGAAAAACGTCCAAGGGAAGGATGATAGTCTTCGAGAAGGACGATCTCATAGAGTGTACAGTTTTGACCAAGCAGGCCTACGACCACGAGATAGACAGGGTCAATATACCCGAGAACAACCTCGATGTACTAGCTCAGGGTATCGTCGGGATGAGCCTAGAGAAGCGGTGGAAGGTCGATGAAGCTTACAAGATGCTGCGCAGATCTTACTGTTATCGAGACCTATCCAAAGACGATTTTCTAAGGACTTTAGATTACCTAGGTGGTGACGAGAAGAGGAAAGTTTACTCTAAATTATGGTACAATAAAGAAGACGGGACCTTCGGTAAGAAGGGCGGAGTCCAGATGATCTATTACCTTAATATCGGTACCATCCCTTCGGATTCAAGTTACCGTGTTTACTCGGACAAAGGCGTACCTCTAGGGAAGTTGTCAGAAAAGTTCGTTGAGAGACTCACAAAAGGTGACGTTTTCGTCCTCGGCAGCAGATCTTATGAATTCGTTCACACCCGTGGAACCAGGGTCTTCGTCAAGGACGCGGTCGGTAAGAAACCCACCGTTCC
>CAZFVW010000093.1:0-6915 GCA_964522285.1 uncultured Thermoplasmata archaeon
GTACTTTTTTTTGTTTTTCATATCTGTCTTGTATCAACTACTCTCTTTTTACCTTCTCTCTTTTTATGTCATTGTATAATGAATCTGCAGCTTCCGCACCCTGGCCAGCTGCCGTTATCGCCTGTTTAAGAGGTGAGTCTATAACGTCTCCAGCAGCATAGATCCCCGGAACGTTGGTTCTTCTTTCTCTGTCCGTTACCAGATATCCGTTATCCTTGGTTTCCACACCTACCCTTTCAGCTAGTTCAGAATTTGGTATCGATCCGATCTCTATGAAGAGGCCGTCTAATTCCAGTTCTTCCCCGTTGTCCAATTCCACGGCCTGCAGTGTTTCATCGCCCTTCAAACCGGTAACGTTGACTTCGAAGACGGATTCGATGTTCTCCGTTTCTTTCACTTCTTCTACCACTATCGGTTCAGGGCGGGAGAATTCTTCCTTTCGGTATAGTATGTAGACATCATCTGCGTAATCGGCCAAGAGCAGCGCGGAGACCAAAGCTGCGTCACCTCCGCCTACAACGCCTACACGTTTACCTTCGTAGAAGGCTGCGTCACAGGTTGCGCAATAGCTCACACCTCTACCGGTCAACTCGTCTTCCCTTTCCAAATCCAGTCTTCTTTTCTCCTGCCCAGTAGCGAGGAGGATCTTCTTAGCATCGTATTCTCCCCTGCTTGTCTTTATATGAAAATCCATATTATGGCCGGTGATATCTTCAACTTTATCGTAAACAACTTCTACCCCCAGATCCTTGACCTGTTCCTCCATCTTCATGGCAAGATCCATTCCGCTGATACTTTTCTGGGAAGGGAAATTGCACACGTCCGGCGACTCGGATATCAAGCCGCCCGGTTGTTCACCTATCTGTATTGTATTCAACTTGTATCTAGCTGCGTAAAGAGCAGCAGTGTATCCCGCTGGACCCGTACCTACTATCAATGCATCGTACATGGTATCGATTATTCTATCTGCAGGGTTGATTTAATGCTTTTGGGTTTTCTATAGATAGGATAAATGTCTATTTAAGTTCATGAGATATAAAAAAATAATTAATACCATGATGAGTTTACTTGGAACGATATGGTAGAAGATAACGAGGAAATAGATCACTCGATCATCATAGTAGACGACGACCCCGACATATTGGATCTACTCGATAGAACATTATCGAGCGACGATAGGGTTAGATACGAGATCATAACTGTCGGCGATGCAGAATCAGCTATCGACATGATGAAAAAGCAGGATTTCGATATGATAATCTCTGATCACAAGATGGCGGGCATGAGCGGTGTAGAACTACTTTCAAGAGTGATTAAAAAATATCCAGATATGATCAGGATATTGATCACCGGTTATTCCGAGCTGGATCTGGCAAAAGAAGCGATCAACCGAGCGAAAGTACATCACTACATAGAAAAACCCTGGAATAACCAAGACATAAGAGACACCATCTATGGAGCGCTGGAATCCAAAGAAAAAAAGGATGGAAGAGAAGATGTACTTTCATCACTAAAAGAACTTGAATTAGAGGATGGAAATTCTTACCTTTTCAAAGAAAAGGACTCGGACAACAGTATGGAATTCTCGATCAAAAAAATTTCCGAAGAAGAAAGGGGATTGGTAATAACCAGAGTTAAACCCGATAGTTTGATAAAAAAATATGATGTTGATCCATCAAAAATAGAAACTCACTGGCTAACCCGTATCTCTGGTAAAGGTAACCTCAATCCGATCCAACTCGAATTGATCGCGGACAAGATAATCAGATTTTATGAAAAGGAGAAAGGTATCGTTCTTCTAGAAGGTGTAGAAGCTCTACTCAGAGATAACTCATTCAACCGATTCATCGGCTTCGTCGACAACATTGTTGACGTCGCCAATATGGAAGGTGGAATTTTCTTGGTCACTCTAGACCCTGATACCATCTCTGAAAAAGAATTGGCACATCTTGAAAGAAAGATGAACCAGATAAACTTATAAGATCGTTCACTCGATTTCTATACCGCGAATTTCTTTACCCGTTTTCCCCATATAATCCTTTATGGCTGCTTTTAGAGCATCCGATGCTAGGTTCGAGCAGTGCATCTTCTGGTTGGGAAGACCCCCGAGTTTTTCAGCGACTTCGTTCCTACCGATCTTGTACGCATCTTCGAGTTTCTTTTCCTTGGCCATATCTGTTATCATGGAAGACGTGGCTATGGCGGCTGCACAACCGAAGGTCTTGAACTTGATATCCTTTATAATATCGTCTTCGATCTTGAGATATATCTTCATCATGTCGCCGCAGACAGGGTTACCAGCCTCTCCCACGGCGTCTGCATCCTCTATCTCACCCATGTTGTGCGGATTATGGAAGTGATCCAAAACTTCTTCGGAATACATATTCTGAGCCATATCGTATCAATATTTTCTAATGTCAGGATGTAAATATATATTGCGCTTTTAACGAGAAAATGAATGAACCATATATCTTAAATAAAGTTTCACACATCATCGACCGGTGCTCTCTTGAAAGAAAGATTAGTTATCTCGGTCGGGGGCTCTATAATGCTCCCTGAGGACGAAGATGTTTCCTATCTGAAAGAACTAGCTGAAATGCTGAAAAAAGCATCCGAAGATCACGTGCTGTACATAGTCACGGGAGGCGGATGGATCGCCCGGAAGTATATAAATTGGGGCAGGAAGCTCGGAGCTAACGAATCGACCCTTGACGAACTAGGTATATCTACATCGAGATTGAACGCCAGTCTTCTTTCTGCGGCTATCGGTGAGTACGTATATCCCGAACCGGCAAAAAATTTCAGTGAAGCTGTCACCGCGGGGAACCATTACGACATAGTTATCATGGGGGGGACTCATCCAGGGCACACCACCGATGCAGTCGCGGCCATGCTGGCCGAGAAGCTAGATGCGGATAGGATGATCAATGTCACCTCCGTCGATGGAGTATATACAGCAGATCCCAGAAAGGATAAAGATGCAGAGAGACTACCAGAGTTGGACTACGACGAACTCATAAATATAGTATCTAAAGGTGAAAAAGGCGCAGGCCCGAACATCGTTTTCGACCCTTTAGCGGCCCACATAATCAAGAGAGCGAATATCACAACCTGCATCGTATCTGGAGACGATCTTGGCAATATTGAATCATGCGTAAGGGATGAGGATTTCCACGGTACTATCGTCAGCTAGTGCTGATAGACGTTGATCGATGCGTGTCTATATAATCTAAATAATCTATATAAGGTATTTTCATATACATATTCTATTTACTAAAGTTACGTTATGTTTGGACTATCACCATTACAAACGGTCCTCCTTTTCAGCGGTCTAGCAGCCGGCTTTTACATGGCATGGAACATCGGCGCTAACGATGTCGCGAACTCCATGTCTACTGCCGTAGGGGCTAAAGCTATCACTTACAAACAGGCGATCGTCATAGCTTCGGTGCTCACCGTTGCCGGTGCAGTGCTTGTGGGGGGACATGTAACAGCTACTGTGAAAGGCGGCATATTCGATCCTTCGGGTATCGACAGCACTCATCTCGCATTGGGGGCCCTCTCGGCAGTTCTTGCCGCCGGTGTATGGGTCACCATAGCAACTTGGAAATCTTTACCGATCTCGACTTCTCACTCTATAATCGGCGGGATGATGGGTTTCGGTCTTACAGTAGGCGGACCTGAGATCATCTCTTGGTTCACCCTTGGAAAAGTCGTTTTGAGTTGGGTGACTTCACCGATCTTCGGAGCTATACTTGCTTTCTTGATATTCAATATAATCGTGAAGTTGATTTTTAACTCGGATGAACCTTTCGAAACCGCTAAGAAGACCAGCCCTTATTTCATCGCGGCCACGTTCTTCATAATAACCCTATCACTCTTCTTGGATACCGCTTTACCACAACAACTTTTCGGGAGAGATATCACTATCCTTGAATCTTTAGGGATCGCAGCACTCGTGGCTACAGTACTCGGTCTAGCGGGTAAAACATACATCGTCAGGGGGGCTGAGAAAGGGGATAACTACGAGGGGGTAGAAAAGATATTCCGTAATCTTCAGGTGATAACTTCCTGTTTCGTGGCATTCTCACACGGGGCTAACGATGTAGCCAACGCTATCGGGCCGCTTTTACTTGTCGTGGAGAACACGGTACCGGATACTTCTCAATTCTTTTTCCTGGGTTCAAAACAATTGTTGTTGATGGGTGGTGTTGGTATAGCTATAGGAATATCCACTTGGGGGTATAAAGTTATCAAGACCGTTGGATTCAAAGTCACAAAACTGACGAACACTAGAGGGTTCTCGGTAGATTTCGGTGCTGCTACCACCATCCTTGCAGCGAGTAAGCTAGGGATGCCGATATCTACGAGTCATACAGTCGTAGGTGCGGTCTTCGGTGTCGGTCTGGCAAGGGGTTTAGAGGCGATAGATCTATCAGTTATCAGAAAGATAGTCGTTTCGTGGATCATAACCGTGCCGATCGCAGCTTTCACTTCTGTTGGGATCTATATGACCCTTAGTTGGTTGGTGTGAGGCACAACTTTAAAATTGGATGAAGATAATCAGGATGATATTATGGGAGCGAAATACAGAAGGTCGAGCTTGGAAGAAACGTTCTTCGAATCACCTTTCGATGGTCTTAGAAAACACTCGCTTATAATAAAGAAAGCCATCAAAGAACTGAAGATAGGGATCCACGATTACATAGACGGGGATTTTGAAAAGGCTGAAAAACACTTCGAAAGGGTTTCCAAACTGGAACACGAAGCCGATAAGATCAAGATCCATATCCGAGAGAACCTACCGAGTTTCATATTCATGCCGATAACACGGGATGATTTTTTGACACTTCTCAGGGAAGCAGATTCGATATTGGATCACGCTGAAGATGTGGCTGTGCTTCTTCCGATGAGAGAGGAACCCGTGCCAGATTTTATATGTGGGGATCTAAAGAAATTTATGGGCAAAGTTTTCGAAACGGTGGAAGATTTAGAAGAGTTGATGGACACTTTCTCTGAACTTTTGGAATCATCATTCGGTAAAAAATCCAAGAAAGAAGCAGTATTCCTCCAGGAGAAGATCAGCCACGGTGAATGGGAAGCGGATAAGATAGAAAAGGTCATCGCTAAGAAATTGTTCAACTATGACGAGAAACCACTTGAGGCAGTCCACCTCTTAAAGGTTATAGATAGGACGGATTCGATAGCCGACCATTCCGAAAACGTAGCGGATATGATAGACGCCTTCTTGGAATCAAAATAGATGGGATATGAATGAGATAGTGCCGATGGATAATATGGTCATCTATATATGAAAGTCAAGATTAAATAGATTTGGTAAATTCTAAATAGGAGCTTGATTTTTCTAATCGTATGCCCGAATCTAGAAAAGTACAGATCACAGGCGGTTCTACTTACATAGTTTCTTTACCGAAATCGTGGATCGTTGAAAAAGAGGTGGAGGCTGGAGACAGTTTGATACTTGCACCACAGGAAGACGGTTCGATAGTCGTGAGCCCTGAGAGGGAGTACGAAAAGAAAGCAACGGTCAAAGAGATATCCACGAAAGGTGAGACCCAAGATTCACTGATACGTTCTCTCATAGGAACATATATGGCCGGCTACTCCAAGATCGATATCAAAGATAATAACGGTATCAAACCTGAACTGAGAAGCGCCATCATGAAGTTCACCCGGATGGTTATCGGACCTGAGATCGTGGAGGAATCAGATAACAGGATAATATTGAAAGACCTTATCGATCCGTCTGAATTCTCTCAGAGAAAGGGTCTTAGGAGGATGTATCTTATCGTGAAAAAGATGCACGAAGATGCCATAGAGGCTTTCATGAAATCGGATTTCGAGCTCTCAAAGGACGTGATCGCTAGGGATGGAGATGTGGATAGGCTATACTGGATGATAACTAAGCACTACAATATGCTTCTTTCTAATCCTCGGTTGGTGGAGAGCTTGAAGATATCTAGGGAGAGGAGTCTCAGTTATATGCTGGTTTCCCGGGCTATGGAACGTATCGGAGACCACGCTGCACGGTTGGGGGAGAACACTCTGATCCTTTCCGGAAACTTTTCTAATGGTCTGAAAGATGAGATACACGAGGAAAGCCAGCTTTCTTTGGATATACTCGAAAAATCAGCCGAAGCGTTCTTCTCAGAGGATCTGAAGATGGCGAATCGGACCATCGATATGCGGGAGAAATTGGAAGAACTCAATGACCGCATGATGAAGGACGTCAAGGAAGAGGAAAAAGAGAACGTGACACCGCTGTCCTATATCTTAGAAAGTATATCCCGAACAGGTTCTTACGCTACGGATATCTCAGAGATCAGTATCAATTACATAATGTCTTCAAGCCGGTGACGATGGAAATACTTTATATTGATTCTACTATCAAGGCACGGCGAATAACTGATGTCTAGGATACAAGACCATCGAAAATTTATCCACAAAACTAAGTGGGATAATCTCATCGTTTTAGATGCGTGCAGATTCGATTATTTTGAAGAAGAGTTCGATATGCAGGGAAGGTTGTCCAAAGCTCGCTCACCGGCATTCAAGGGTAAAGGCGCTCCGACCTCTGTTTGGTATCGGAACGTTTTCACAAGAAAGTATCCAGATATTATACATATCTCATCGCATCCCAGGGTCAATTCCAAGATGGAGGTGGAGGGGTTCGAGGGTTTCAAGCATTTCGGAAAGGTGATGGATCTCTGGGATACTAAGTGGAACGACGAGTTCGGTACTGTGCTGCCTGAAGATGTGACCGAACAGGCGATAATAACTGCAAGATCAGACCCAGAAAGAAGACTGGTAGTACATTACATGCAGCCTCACACCCCGTACTTATCTCTAGGTCCGCCCAGAACGAAGAAAAAAAAGGAGCCGGAGAGCAGGAGC
>CAZFVW010000094.1:0-6911 GCA_964522285.1 uncultured Thermoplasmata archaeon
GTACCGCTACTGCGATATCCACGAATATCAGCATTACAGTGACCTTCACCACGAAATCAATGAAATTCATCACTATGCCTGGTTTTTTTATCGTGTCTTCGACCGGTTTGATGAATTTATGGGCTTCGAATTCTTTCAGCATGCCATGCATTATTTTTATTATCCAATCGGTCACAAGCAACCCGATTATTATCACGCCGGTAGCAACTATCAATCTCGGGAAATAGATTATGATCGGATTTATGAACTGACTTAAGATAGGGATGGCTAAAATATCTAGAGCAACTTGAACGAATATCAAAAGTATCCAGACCTTAACGAATATAAGGGTGATTTTAAGGATGCTCAATCCCTTCGTTTCTGTAGTTTTATCTGTTTTAGCGATTTTTTTACCTATGTCGGTTCCTTTTAACCAACTTCTTATCATGTCGACTATGTAATTAGCCACTATCAAACCGAACAATACCACGAAGAATGCGGCTACGATCCTGGGGAAGTACATTATTATCGGGTTTAGGACTTGAGTCAATGCCGCTATCGACAGAATATCTAGAGCAGCTTGAATGAAAAATAATAGTACCCAGACTTTTATTATCATTCCCATAATACTCAATATGTCGTATCCTGTTTGTTTCAAGTGTTTGTCTATCTCCCATGTCTTCTTTTGTATACCTGTTTTCTTTAGAGCTTTCACTACCATCTCAGAAACAAGAGTGCCGATGTATAAGCCCAACACCACCAACAGTGCGGCTATCAAAGCTCTAGGTATGAACAGTATTATCGGGGAGAGTATGTCCGATATCACATCAACTTTAACAGCACCTAAACCTATCTGGAAAAATATCAGAAATACGAACCAGAAGATGAAGATACTTATGAAGTGAGATACATTCTCAAAGCCTATGCTTTTAAAATGCTTGTCAACCCTGACCTTTTTCATCGCTTTTTCGAAGCCTATCTTCTCCAGGAACTTTCTGAAGGTTTTTGCTATCACTTTTCCGACCAGCCAACCGATCAATATGAAAACTATCAGGAATATCAATCCAGGCATGATCTTCCAAAACTGCGCTTCCATCTCTGCGAACGGTTCGCCAATTCCACCTAACTTTATTCCAGCATCATATAATGCATCAGCTATTGGGTGAGACATCTTTTTTCCCTCTAAAATATACATGTTTATAGCGATATATAAATCTTCTTAGTATTAAAGTGATACAAAACATGAATATTTCAACTCCACCTTTTACAATACTGAATCGACGGTCGCTGCCCCGATCACGCTGAATACTGAAGCTATGCTTATAACCTTGAGCATCGTATACCGAGATGCATCGAAAGTAACAGGCGCGTTCAACAGAGTTATCAAAACCGCAACTGACAGATATGAGACCAGCATCAGCGAGATGAATCTCACCGGGACTCCCATGATGTTCACTTCTTTATCAGGGTCTCTATCTTCATCGGCTTTATACAAAGCTCCATATCCTATCCCGAAAACGATCATTACCAAGAACATCGAGTGATACCACATTATGTTCTCAGCTAACCTCCATACCTCTTCTGTCACTACGAACGGACCTGCTAAAAGGAACCCTCCGACCATCTGCTGGAACATATCTGCGAACGAGAAATATTTGAACTTTAACCTTTTCAACATCTCTACCAATAATATACATTCACCTTATTTAAATTTACTAAAATTAGAGGACACACTTTCACCTATTTCATCGACCCCCCTTGATTTTTCTTTTATATACTTTGCACGCAATCGGCTCAATGTGAAGCAAATGAAAGAAGAAGACGCTCACTATACCTGGAAAGAAGTATATCGTAAATATGGTTGCGATATCCGATACGACGAATAGATCCGCAGATTATAAATCAGGATAAAACCACTCCTATCCCTTTGGGTATTCCTACTGATGGAAGATAAAGAAGGGCTAAAAAGAGCGGGGATATATCTGGTAGGTTCGGGGCCTATCAGATGATTCCTTTCCCTTTTATATGATTAGACTTCATTACTATTATATGAAAACGAAACAATTATATAAAAGACCATAAGGTTTAATTATACGAAACTTGATAACCCGTGAACCCTAATGAAAATCGTCGAAAAGAGTGATTTCTAATCGATCCGCTCTTTCCGCCGTACGGGATGAAGAAAAGTAATTTTGAGGTGTTCAAAATGAGCGTAAAAGACAATATAAAACAGGTATGTAATATGCTTGATGAGATCAGCGAAGATAACTCAATACCACGCAACATCAGGAATGGTGCTGAAGAGTCAAAAAAACTACTATTAGAATCAGAAGATGACTTAGACGTTCGATTGGCCTCTTCGATATTCAAGATGGAAGAACTCGCTGATGACCCGAACATCCCACTCCATGGAAGGACCCTGATCTGGAATATAATAAGCAGGTTAGAATCGGTTAAGAGAGAACACTCTTAAAAAAACCCTCTTTTACTCGTCTTTTAAATCATATACTCTATCATTCTTCAGAGAGATATTCCTCAAAAGTCTTGTGACCATAGATTATATTACAAAAGACTTCAGCCAATTCTGAGATCGGTCTTCGTATCTGTTCCGTAGATCGTATATCCCTGACGGTTACAGTATCATCTTCCATAGTATCATAATCTACAGTGATACAGTAAGGCGTACCTATCTCGTCCTGTCGGGCATATCTCTTTCCTATAGAACCGCTCTTATCCCAGAACATCCTATAAGTACTGTTCAGGGCTTCGAATACTTCTCTAGACTTCTCAGGTAAACCGTCTTTCCTAACCAATGGGAATACAGCTGCCTGATAGGGTGCCATCTTATCCGGTAAGTTCAACCAATCTCTATCCTCGCTCTTGAATCCATGATCCAACAGACTCCAGATGTTCCTATCGACTCCGAAACTCAGTTCTATAACATGAGGTATCTTCCGTCCCTCGTCCGTTGGTATAGACATCTTATTTCCAGATTCTTTCTGATGCTTTGAAAGGTCGTAATCTCCACGGTAGTGAAGTCCAGATACTTCTTTCCAACCACCTAGGGTTGAGAAATCGACTTCTACGTCAAAGTGTATCTTGTTGTAGAATGCTTTCTCTTTCTCTCCAAGTTCTCTCATCCTGACTTTCTCTTCGTCCAAATTCATAACATCGGTGTAGAACTCGTACATCTTTAGAAGATGGTATCGATAGAAATCTGGAAGGTCATCTAGTTCGTCAACATGGATACTCTTCGTTTCTTCCCAATCTACCCTTAGCATGTTGATCTCGCGTTTTTCCGATGCTTTGTACTTTTTCTCAAAAAATTCTGAATGTATCTCTGGCACGAAAAATATCTGTAGTTCAGCCTGGGTGAACTCTCTCAAGCGATAAACTCCCTGACGGGGTGATATCTCGTTCCTGTAAGCTCTATCGATAGTAGCTAACCCCATGGGCATCTTCTTACGTAGAGCTCTGAATTCCCGACTAAAATTGATGAACGTCCCCTGTGCGGTCTCCGGTCTTAAAAATCCGTCACGATCGCCGGTGGGACCTATGTCTACAGAGAACATCATGTTGAAGTCTTCTGGTTGCGAAAATTTTCCGCCGCAGCTCGGACATTTCAAACCGATCTCGGCTATCTTTTCCTCGACATCATTCTTATCCATCCATTCAGCATTCTCACCGGTCTCTTCTTCTATCAGTGTATCGGCTCTGTAAGATGCCCTACATCTTTCACATCCTATCAATATATCCGAGAATTGATCGACATGGCCTGATGCTTTAAGAACCCTATATGGCATCACAGTGGGCGTATAGATCATATGATAATTCTCATCCAAGCCCAAAAAGTAGTCTTTCCAGCATCCGTCCCAATTATCTTTCAATCTAGCTCCAAGATGACCATAATCGTAAAAACCAGCTTCTCCCCCATATATCTCGGCACTCTGCCAGATATAGCCTCTTCTCTTACACATCGACTCTAGATCTTCTTTACCGACCATAATAATCCCTCAGACTATCGCTGCGATGAGGTCTAGTTCATAGACCATGGTTTCTAACTTATCCATCTCGTCCACTATTGGTAGTTGACCGTAATCATTACGCCGCATGATCTTCGCGGCTTCATCCGCCATGGTCTTATCGAAAACCACTTTGGGGTCACTCACCATTGCGTCTTTAACACGTATATCCGGCATTTCGATCTTCGACTCTTCGTAATAGAGCTTCATTATATTCCTGAGTCCTTTCCAAGACCAAGAATCTTCATCATCACCCAATCCTAATTCAGATATGACTATCTCGCCGTTTACTTCAGAAAGATTAAAAAGATCTCTATCGGTTATGATACCATTCAATATCGCTTCTTTGTCGACTACTGGAAAGGCGTACAATCCCGTCAATTTCATAGTTTGGAGTACTACCTTTATCGGGGTCTCTTCGTATATAGGTACACAAGGTCTCCTCGCTGCCTCACCAACGTTTACATCTGGTTTTATCTCTTCTATGTATTTCAACATGTCTGCTGTTGTTAGTATCCCCACACACTTATCTCCGTTCTCTTTTACCGGGATATAATGGATGTTCTCTTCCACGAATATCTTAGCTGCATCTTCGAGATCATCATCTTTCGCTAACATAGGGTAGTCAGAAT
Source organism: uncultured Thermoplasmata archaeon (assembly GCA_964522285.1). Taxonomy (GTDB): domain Archaea; phylum Thermoplasmatota; class Thermoplasmata; order Halarchaeoplasmatales; family Halarchaeoplasmataceae; genus CAZFVW01. The sequence continues at coordinate 4,634 of CAZFVW010000094.1, forward strand.
GGTATATCATTGCGAGCTGTTCTTCTTCTGGATTATTGAAAAAATCATGACGGCTTACGAAACCTTTTAGTATACCATCTTTAACAACTGGTACTCCTGTTATTTCGTTTTTTATCATCAAGTTTATAACATCTCTTCGATTATTGGGTAACTCCGCTACTATCGGGTCTTCAGTCATCAGATCTGCAACTTTTTCCATATTCATTCCTCCTCAATCCTAACTACCATCACGGGACAGTTGGCCTGTCTTATGATAGTTTCAGAAGTGCTTCCTATCAACAAGCGTGAAAGACCCGAGCGGCCGTGAGTCCCTATGACTATCAGATCGTGGTCCTCGCTTTCTTCTATTATCGTTTTGGTAGGTTCGCCGTGAACTATGCTTTTCTCCATCTCAACGCCGAGTTCTTCAGCTTCTTCTTCTATCTCGTCTAACAACTCGTTGCCCTTGGCCTCCATGTGACCCCTGAGTGTAGTGATCAATTCATCAGGAGGTACATCTCTAAATGTGGAGGTATCAACAACGAATAATATCGTAACTTTTGCTCCTAATAATCTCGCTAGAGATAGACCTTTATCTATCACTTTTTTGTTCGCTTCCGACGCGTCTGTTGGTATGAGTATGCTTTCAAATTCTTCCATTTTACCACTCAACTATTTCTTTGATTTCTCTCGCAGAGGAACGTGTTACCAATTCGTAACTGGGATCTCCTTCACAGGTTTCCATCAGCACGTAAGTATCTGCGTCCTGGTATGATTGAATATCGGAAGGGTAATTTAAAGCTTTTCGAGGATTCAAGGTCGCCATCTTCAAAATCTCTAAAGGCGGGACGTCCCCATACTTTTTAGACACCCTATATGCCAACCTCATCTCCTTGAACATATCAGGGTCAGCCAGCATGGCGTTATCGGTTCCCAACGCCAATGTTACTCCCGACTTTAACATCATCGGGATGTCAGGCATCTTTCCGAAGTACATATTGGACCTGGGGCAGATGACCACTGGCACACCTTCATCAGCACATGCTTCAAGGTCATCCGTATCTGCTTCGAGCATGTGGACCAGGTGGTGAATATCCATATCTAACACTTTATCGATAGGTTCTCTTTCGTCCTCACTGCAGTGCATTGCGAAGGGTTTGTTCATACCCCTAACCGCTTCAGCGACCTTTATCAGTTCGTCTTCTTCCCAATCCCGGTAAGAACTGACACCTATCCCATCTGATCGCGTGAGCAATTTTCCGAGTTCCTCTTCATCAAATCTTCTCTCAATGGGCCGGGCCATCAATTTGGGTCTTATAGCATCTCCAAAGATTCCAACAGCTTCCCTTATGAGGCTGAGTCCTTCGATCCCACCTTCCCTGAACTCGACAAAGTCCCTGATCCCGTTGTTCAACATCTTCAGAAAGTAACCTCTCATAGCTTCGATCTTTTCCTCTCTAGATGCCTTAGCGAGCTCTTTGTGCTTGAAACCTCCCGGTCCCACTATCTCTGCTATGGTCCCTTCAGGTACTTCCTCCACAACTGAATCCGCCGAATGTATGTGTGCGTCGTAAAAAGTTGGGATCATCACAGCTTCCTCTCCTGAATCTCCTCCTTCCTCGAAGTCAACTATCTTTTTCTTACCAGAAACATGATCGACGTTTATCTCGGCCTGGATGAAGTCTTCTTCAGTTAGGAAAGGACCCGAGTAGGTTTTCATGGTTTGTTTATCCCATAACTAATTATTAAAGTTTGCATGAACATCGATAATAAAGACTAGAATAGATTCATGTTTTGTAATTATGAACTTTTTAAAAAATTTTGATTTTGGTTTATACACTACGCTTCGTTCAATCTATATCTTCTAGATTATCAGTGATCCGAAGGATCTTCTCGATCTCTTCCTCTTCGAAATAATCGTTAAGAACTTCAGAGGCGACTTTTTCAATAGTAGTATCGTTTATCGACGCATATACTTTCAATTTTTTATGCAGATCATCGGGTAAGTGTATCGTTTTAACCATTGTGGTTCAATGAAATGGAAATATGTATATATTATTTATTGAAAACACAACAATTAAATACAGTAATACAATTATGTATTTTTGTAATGTTATATGCGGTTGTTTTAGATGAAATGTCCAAAATGTGGTTCTGAGATGGAAAAGATATCGGACTGGAAAGATGATTATTATTGGTGCAGAGATTGTCATATCACCAAGGCAGCTCCATCTCAAGAAGAGGAGGAAGAAGAAGGGTAAGTTATACTTCATAGAGGCTAACGCATTAACCTTGTCTT
>CAZFVW010000095.1:0-6878 GCA_964522285.1 uncultured Thermoplasmata archaeon
AATCGTCACCGTTGGCCGAACTCCCGGACGGGTTGCTCAAAACAACGGCGTATCCTTCACTTGCTAGAAGCTGCATCTCGTTGAAATGTATAGAACCGTAAACACATTTAGGACACCCGTGTATCTCTAATATAGTGGGGTATTTCTCACCTTCTTCATGATCCGTAGGTTTCATGATCCAGGAATCTATCTTCCTTCCATCGGATTCCACTTCAAAATACTCCAACTCAGAAAGTTCGAAGTCAAGGTCGTTGAAATCGGTGAGCCTTTTCTCCTCCCCATCGAATGAATATAATTCCTGTGGCCGCAGTCCACGTAGTGCTACATAGACCAGTTTACCATCGTAGATATCGAAGGAATCTATCGAACCATGTTCCTCGATGACCGGTTCCACACCTTCACCGACAGTGAACTTGTACAGACCTACATCGTAACCTTCAGTTATAAGGAAATAATACGCTTCGTCTTCAACTCTGACGATCTCTCCTCCACCATACTTGATGTCTGTCAATAGAGAATTGCCTAGGGATCTGTCCATGTCGGTAAGTTTCTCATGTGTTCCTTTTTCTTTACTGTAAAGATAAAATTCCATGTTCGTATTGATACCCATCCGTTCCATGTCCGTGGCTTCGAACAGTATATCTCCGTCCAGATAACGTGCTCTAACGATCTCGAGAACCTCTTCTGTAAGCTGTTCCATATCACCGCTGTCCTGATCATATTCGTAGAGATAGTACTCAACTTCGTACATATCTTCGTATTCGTTTATCACCATGCAGATACTGTCTTCTCCGATATCGAAATCCGTAACGCTCTTGAGACCGCCTACCAGTAGGTCGATCTCACCTTCATCTATATCCAGTTCGTACAGGTGCAGACGCTTCTTGTTGCTGAACCCCATCTCGTTGGACCAGAACGGTATCTCGTCGAGTTCGTGGTAGTCCTTTCCCTCCTCTAATTCCTTCTTATCCTCTTCCTCAGATCCTTCTTCCCCTTTTTTAGTACCTTCTTCACCAGCTTTCTCCCAGATCGTAACGAAGATACCGTTTTTGGAATTATCCATGCCTGCCACTTTCTTTTGCAGAGTGAATAGATGCTCCGCCTCTCCCCCGTGGATATTGATCTTGAAGAACTTGGTCTTATCTTCCTTCTCCTCCTTTTCATTTTCTTCCTTCTTAACACCCATATCTCTCCCGGAAGTGAACATTATCTCTTCGTCGTTCAACCATATGTAGCTCGAATCCTTCCCACTGTTGGTCAGCTTGTACATCTTCTCTGACTCTGTTTCCATTATCCAGAGCGTGTTAACATATTCATTCTCATCCACATCCATCTCGTGGTGAGAGAAGCAGACGTGCTCCCCATCCGGTGAAAAGTTAGGATTCGATAAAAAGGTGTAATCCGATAAGCTTTCGATCTCGAGTTTCTCCATGTTATCGTTTAGATTATATCAGCCAAAGATTAAAAGATTTAGGTCTTTTTGAATCTGAGTTTATCAAGAAATCTATTGAAAATGCTCTTTTTATAACCTATAATATCCTCTTCGATTTTATGGAAACAGTAAGGATTGTTATTTAGTTCTCCAGTAATTGTGTGTGACATTGAATTACAACCACCCTGACATTCATCACCGTATTTGCAACCTTCACAGTTAGGTCCTAGGTCTTTACTCTTGAATTTCCTATTATATTCAAAACTATCATCGCTTTCCCAGATCTCTTTTAGACTCACATCTCGAACATTGCCTTCTACAAATTGGTTCTGTCCCATGGAAAGACAGCCGACGATGTCCCCGTTGCTTACGATACCTATAGATCTAACACCGGCTTCACAACCGTACCATCTACAGCCTGGTAGTATATCGGAATGATATCCAAAACAGTGAGCTCCGACCACTGGAAAACTTTCGAAATCACCTTTGATACCATGTTTTGCTATGAACAGCGCAGAAGAATAAAATTCTTCTTTTGAGATCATCTTTTCTCGATCGAAATTACCAAAAGGTTGGGCGACCTGTAACTGCCAGTTCACTCCCTTTGTTGATAGTAATTCCTTCATATCTAATAGATCGTCGAAGTTCTCTTTACTGATGGTAGTGATCACCGTAGTCGGTAAATCTCTTCGGTCTAAAAGATCCAAAGTTCCGATTGTTTTATCGTAAGTCCCCTTTCCCCTTATCTTTTCGTGGGTCTTCTTCATCCCATCTAAACTTATACCGATGACCCTAATATCCAATTTCTCTAATCGATCGATGATATCTGGTACTACCAACCCGTTGGAGACGAAACTTAGATCCATGTTCAGCGAATTTATGTATCTAGAGATCTCGTACCAATCATCTCTTAAGAAAGGTTCTCCACCCATCAAACACACGTTTTCACAATGAAGTTCTGCGAGCTGGGTGCAAACTTCTAAACACTCTTCGGTCGTTAATTCGCTCTCTCTTTCTACTCCAGCCGAAGAACCACAGTGGTCACAGTTGAGGTTACATTTCAGAGTGAACTCCCATATCGCGTCCCTCAAGTTATAGTGCATCAAATATATCATCTCTTTCTTTCGAGAATACGCCGTATTTTGGCATCATCATGTATAATGTGGCGCCTAAGGTCCAAACTATGCCGGATATGATCAATACAACTATCCACATAGGAATTTTGTCCTCGTCTGCTGCAGCTAAAGTAATCGGTCCGACCGCTGCATACGGATATCCTTGATTCGACCAAGTTGATTTATCCAATATATTAATTGTCAAGAATGCCATAGAGACCGAAAGTATCAATCCGGAGATGAGGTTTAGGATTTTTTCCCTCTTTTTTTCTCTCTCTATATCTTCTAAGTTTTCTCCTGATATGTCTAACTTTTCACCGATATCTTTCAATTTTTTATTCATAAATAAACCCCTTTTATTTCCTCTAACTTTTTCTCACGCGAATAAACCCCATATTTGGGTACCATCGAGTACAAGGTAAATATGAGAATAACTGTTACGATCAACATCAGTAAGAGCGCAATAAAAGGCGTCACCCCTTTTTTATTTTTTATAGCTAGAGGTGCGGCAGATATAACGGAGTAAGGATAGCCATTTGTAGGATCATCTATTATGGATATCGCCAAAAAGGAACTAGAAAAAACGAGGAAGAGGGATAATATCAATTCTACTAAGTTATCTACGATCCATTCTCTCGTCTTACCTTTTTTGATCTCATCGATATCATCTTCAGATACCTTGAGTTTTCCACCGATCCCTTTCAGTTTCTTATTCATGTTATCGTAACATTTTTTTGAAATAATTCGATTCGTTTATGTTTTTTCTTTCCTTATCAGAATAAACACCGTACATCGGCATATACAAGACACTGGCTAATGTAGCCGTAACAAGAATCATCAATATCGTTGCTATTATCGGATTCAGTTTACTAGAAGAGCTTTTTTTCGCTAATAAAGGGATGGAAACGGCGTATGGATATCCACCGTCTCTTATGTGCAAGTCCAAAACATTATACCCCAAAACGATTATACAAAATGTGATGACCATACCTATGAGGATGAACACTATCCTCTCTTTCAACTTCTCTTTTTCTATACCCTTTATATCATCATCAGATAAGTCTGTACTTTCTCCTATCTCTCTGAGCTTTCTATTCAACGAATCAGCCTCCTCAAAGAAGAAGTTTCAATCTTTTCTTTATAATAAACACCGTACGCTTTGGGTAGATTCATGTAAAGATAACCAGCTAAAGTTATAGTGAACAGTGTCAACAGTACTGTAGCTATGACCGGATTAACCTCCCCTTTAGAAGATTTCACCTTCGTCATCAGGGGAGCGGAAAGGGCATATGGATATCCTGCACTGCCTGATGAAACCAGATAATATTCGTAGCCGAGCATAAACGTCAAAACAGCCGTAGCAGACGCCATCACTAGATAAAATATATTCGCTTTCAACTTCTCCTTCTTTATCTCCGAGACTTCATCTTTTGATACGTCTAATCTATCACCTATCTCTTTCAATTTCTCTTTCAAGATGTTGATATATATGCATTGATGGATATTAATCTTTCCCTAATGTATCATACACTCCGTATTCCTGAGTCATCCCGAAAACAGAAGGTATATGTAGTGCCATTATGAATGCGGTCACCATCGTGATCGTATATATTAAAAATTTTTTTCTTTCTACTTGTTACAGCAGCTGGGATAATTAGTGTAGTAGCGTATGGGTACCCATCATTTACCAAAAAACCCGTAGTACCCGCAGTTAACCCACCAATGAACGAAATAATAGAGGAAATTATACCCAATAATAAGTGAAATCTGTCTTCTTTCTTTTTCTCTTTCTTCAGAATCTTAATTTCCTCTTGAGAAATATCCAATTTTGAACATATTTTATCGATGTCCATATTTTTTGTTATGTTATGTACGTATATAATAATTATGAAATCTGCCAAGGCAGGGGTTCATTTGGAACTTTACCATTTCCTTCCCAGGAACCAATTTCCTTTTTAACAGTACATCTGATATCTTTATCTCCAATAGAATCCAAAACGGTTTGATATTCTTTATCGATCATGATCTTTCCTTTCTCTAAGATAGAATATAATCTTGCTAAATTCCAGTGTGTTAAAGGATTAGAATAATTCATCTTAGCAGAGGTCACAAAATGGTTCATTGCTCGTTCGTACTTTCCGCCAACGAAGTCCCTAACTCCTTTATTAAATTCTTTTTTAGCTTCAGATAATATTATTTTAAGATCGAATATGTCTATATCGTATTCATCTAATCGGTTCAAATATTTCAGGTCTTCATCACTTTCCAGGTACCCTTTGATCGCTTCTTTTTGTCGTTGTATAAAACTTTCATAATCTTTTTTAACATTTAATGTCTTCTTGCTAGCAATCCATAGATTAAAAATCTTCTTGTGTATATTTTCATCATCTAAATCCTTTAATCTACTGATAAGTTCTTTATCTTGGTACCTTGCAAATGTACCAATAAGAACCAATGGTATCGTAGGATTACATATTGTACTTTTAGATATTATTTCTTTCATATCAATTTTCTTATCCTTTAAATCCTTCCTAATCTCCTCAATCCATTCCTCTATAGGGATCAATAAATAGGAATCGAATTCCAATTTACTAAAAATTCTAGCCCTAAATAAAGCGAATTTCTGATAAAACTTGTTTTTAAGAGGTTTTTTACACTCGACTCTCATACCTGGTTCATATCGATGAGTACGCTGCCTTTTCTTCGTAATATCAACGAATCCGATTTCACCAAGTAGATCTTTTAATATATTGTACGTGAAACCGATCTTATGCTGCATACCAGTACTATCGATACCGTACATCCACTGATATCTCTTACCTAATTCATCTTTGTCCGCTGATGTTAATTTCTTGTAAGATCTCTTTAAATCTGGTGTTTCGATTATTAACTTACCACCTGGTTTCAAAGTCACGAACCATTCGCTGAGCAGGTACTTGCAATGAATATAATCAAAATGTTCTATGAGCTGTGAAGCATATATTTCATCCAAACAATCTGGTTCGAATGGAATATTTAATGCATCTGCTTTTAAATCTAGAACCTCTCCGAACTTGTCTGTATTGATATATCCCGGCCTATAATCGTCACCACATCCCAGGTTCAACTTTCTTGTACTAGTCATCTTTTCTGTATATGCTGGTATCACTAAATATTTTCTGAAGAATAACAAAGAAAGCAGAGAAAGTTCGTCGATGTGGTTGACTTTTCGTTACTTACACGACCGTTTCAGTGATTTTTTATAGTATATTTTATTTATCATTTTTATTCATCATCATCGAGCTTCCTTTTCCCTAGATAATCATACCATTCCTCGGTTTCATCATTTAACTCTTTAACCTTTTCTTGATCGTAGATGTAGGAATATTGAGGAAGATATCGATAGGCATACTGACCAACTGTATTTCCAACCGTCATTATGATAATCAAAATGAATATAAAAGGTAATATCGTAATTCCCATACCATCAACACGGGAAAAAGGAAAGGTATGTAGAAATAGAGGAGGTATCCATCTCAATAGGAAGAGGGCCATCAATGAAACCGACACTAGTATAAATATATTGAAATAAAGCAACTTTTTAATCTCATAATCTGAAAACAGAAGACCGAATAAAGCGCTCATAAAAAAGGGTCCCAAGAATATCTGGCCCCCATTTCTAAATATTATTAAAGAATTTGTGACGACCCCAGCATTGATTAAAACCAGATTGGTGTAGAGATACAATAAAATTATAAAAAACGGAAGTGAAAAAGAAAGAAATAACTTATCTTTGTCAAAAATAGGACCATCATCTTCGCTCATCTTATTCCACCACCGGTTCTTCATATCCGTTCTTCCTGAAATAGATATAAGGCGCTTCTAAATCCGGATAATCAGGAAAAGTTATCGTAGCCCACATAGGATCGAATATCCAGCTCCAGCCATTCGTATCGATGTTATTTTCCCGTATCAACTCTAATCTATTGTAATTTATTTCACCATATTTTTTATCTGTATCAACTGCTAACAAATCAAATGTATGTTCTATCGATTCACCGGGTTTGATCTTCATTTTAGACAACTCGTATTCTAATCCTTTTTCAAAGGTATACAAGAGATGGGATTCTTCCACCCTATCAAGATATAATTCGAAGCGTAGTCTATTGATAGATATCCTTTTAGAGCCATTGTTCCAGAATTTCATCGTGATGTTTACCCAAAGTTTACCCTCATATTCATCAGTCTTTTCTATGTTGCCTCCTATCGAAATATCTTCTATGGTTATATTAAAATCGCGTTTCGTGACCAGCAGATCGCTATAATTTTTATAATCCAAAATCATCAAACCC
>CAZFVW010000096.1:0-6752 GCA_964522285.1 uncultured Thermoplasmata archaeon
CTGCACGTGGCCCTGAGGCTGCATGTGCCCTCCCATGACACCGAAGGGCCCTAGGGGTTCTTTGTTCCTTGTTATAAATCCGGGTATGATAGTGTGGAACGGTCTCTTCTTAGGTTCTAGTGAATTCACATGATCTGGATATAGAGAGAATGAATTCCCTCTGTTCTGGAGAGCGATTCCAGTGCCAGGAACAACAAGGCCAGACCCGAACCCCATGTAGTTGCTCTGGATGTGAGATACCATATTACCGTCTTCATCCGCCGTGGCAAGATAGACGGTGCCGCTCCCATGCGAGCCTATCTTCTCTGGATCGATGGCGGTATCACCGATCTTATTTCTCATCTTTTCGATCTTACCATCTGTTAACAGTTCCTTAGGCTTTATCGGCATGAAATCAGGGTCTGTGATGTACTTATCACCTCTCTGGAAAGCCAGCTTTATCGATTCGATCTGTTTGTGGATAATTTCTATGTCGTCGATGCCGCCCATATCCATACTGTTCAGTATCTTCAGAGCCATCAAGGCCACTACACCCTGCCCGTTAGGAGGCAGTTCCCAGATATCGTATCCCCTGTAATCCACGCTCATGGGTTCTACCCATTCCGGCGAATAATCTTCTAGATCTTTCTTTCGTATGAAACCATGGTGCTCTTTAGAGAAATCGTCTATCTTCTCGGCTAGTTCGCCTCTGTAGAAAGACTCGGCCTTCGTTTCCCCTATCTTTTCCAGCGTACTAGCATGGTCCTCCGACTTCCAGATTTCACCGATATCAGGAGCCCTTCCTTCGGGAGCGAAAGCATCGAACCAGTGCTTGTACTGCTCGCCTTCTAGTTTTTCGTACGCACGATGAGCGAACTTCCAGTATTTCCCCACGGTCGGAGAGATCGGATACCCTTTTCTGGCGTACTTGATGGCCGGTTGAAGAACATCGATCAGCGGTAACTTTCCGTGTTCCTTTGATAGCTCCGCCCACGAGCCCGGTATCCCGGGGACTGTGACAGTCGGCCATCCGTACTTCGGCATCTCTTCGTTTCCTTCGTTCTTTATCTTATCTATCGATATGTTTCTAGGTGAGGGACCGCTTGAGTTGAGTCCGTAGAGTTCTCCGTCCTTCCAGAAGAGCGTGAAAGCGTCTCCACCCAATCCGTTAGAGGTCGGTTCTACGACCGTCAGGGATGCTGCGGTAGCGATAGCAGCGTCAACGGCGTTCCCACCGTTCTTCAATATCTCTAATCCTGCCTGGGCGGCCAGTGGTTGTGTTGCACAAGCCATACCTCTATTTGAATAGACTACAGTTCTTCTTGATCCATACGGGTAATACAGCGGGTCGAAATCCATATTCTGCCTCCTTTCTATTTTTATATCTATAATCTAGGGTAAACTATTAAATTTACCGTGGGGATTTGAGGGATACATGAAGCGAATGATCGTTCCTCTCACATTGTTCATCCTCGGTCTGGTTTTAGCTGCGTATGCTGTTATAACCGGGGAGGCTAATTTCGCTCTCTTCTTGATATTCCCAGTCATCTACGGAGGGGGTATGTTCTTACTGTTGGGTATCGCTCTTATATTCCTATCGTTCATCAGTTTTTTCTTTTTATCCATAGGGGGCATGGGGAGTCCGAGTTATGGACATGATCGATACGGTGCAGAAGGGGGAGAAAGGACGAAGAAAGAGACCGATTACGGTGGTGTGATATTCATCGGTCCTATACCTATAATATTCGGTAAGGATAAAGACACGACCAAGACGATGATGTACATAGGACTCGTCATCGCGTTGATACTTTTATTTATATACCTCCTTTTCTTTTTAAGATTAACTTAAGTTCAACACATAAAAAAACAAGTGATAATATGAAGGATTTCATCGTAGAAAAACTCAGCGAGATGGTGAAGATAGAGAGCCCCAGCAAGGGAGATGTAAGCGGCATAATAGAGTACGTTTCTTCCCTGCTGGATGATATAGGTCTGGAGACAAGAGTTGTTGAAGGAACCGTATGCAATCCGGTTTTAATCGCATCCCATGGTGAAGGAGGAGTGTGTTTCTCTGGTCATCTAGACACGGTTCCCATAGGTGATGGTTGGGAGCACGAACAAGCAGAGATAGTCGAAGATAAGATGTACGGCCGTGGTACATTAGATATGAAGGGTCCCTGCGTGTCGGTTATAGCTGCTGCGAAGAAACTCGTAGAGAAGGATATCCCCTTCTCAATAGTGTTCACAACCGATGAAGAGATCACCATGGCCGGTGCCGAGAAGGTAGCCGAAGAGCCGGAGATAGTCAACGCCCTGGCAGTGGTAGTTTGTGAACCCACGGAAGGTCTTGTGGTGACTCAAGAAAAAGGTGTTTTCCAGTTCGAGATCAAAACAACCGGCAAGAACGCACACGCTAGCATGCCTGAGAAAGGTGAGAACGCGATAGTCAAGATGCTGCCCATACTTAATAAACTCAATCTTAAGAACAACATACCAGCGGACAAAGACGACCTCACCTGCTGTGTAGATGTTATCAAAGGTGGAGATGCCACAAACGTGATACCGAACAGCTGCAAAGCCGAAGTCGATGTGAGGTTCCCTGAAATTTTCAACAAGGAATTGCTCAAGAAGTACCTTTTCGACCCTATCGATGAAGATTACGAAATAAGAGAGATACAATACCTAGATCCGGTCAAATTGGACGACAATATGGATTGTGTTAAGAAGCTTCTCGAGATGGCGGATACCGAGACCTGGGCGGTCCCCTACGGGACAGAGATGGTCATGTTCTACCAAACGAATCCCAACACGTTCATATTCGGACCCGGCCAGGTGGATATGGCACACAAGCCCGATGAATGGATCGAGATCCCGGCGCTGGTCGAGTTCGTGGATTACTATGTGGAATACGCGGAGCTTATGGCCAGGTGAAAATATTGAGAGGCATATTCGTATCCGACCTTCACGGAAAAAAAGACAGGTATGAAAAGTTGATCCAAGTTATCCGAGGTGAAGGGCCGGACGCGGTTTTTATCGGTGGAGATATCCTGCCTGGTTTCATCGGAAGTAAAAAGAAGGTGAAGGATTTTCTCGATGAATATCTGTTCAACCCACTCTCTGAGATCCGAGATAGATCAAACCGAGATATCAGGTGTTTCGTCATAATGGGTAACGACGATCCTCGGGAATTCGAGCAGATATTGCTGGAAGCCGATGAAAGAGGTGAGGTAGATTATATCAATCAAAAGTGCAAGCGGTACGAGAACACAGACATCTGTGGCTACAGCTTCGTTCCGCCGACACCGTTTCAACTAAAGGACTGGGAGAAATACGACGTATCAAGGTACACCGACGTAGGTGCGATCTCACCTGAGAAAGGCACCAGAACGGTAGATGTGCCAGATAACGGGATACGGTACTCTACGATAAAAGAAGACCTTGATGAATTAGTAGGGCAGACGATATCTGATAGAACTATCTACCTGTTCCACTCTCCACCCTACGAAACGAACCTAGACCGAGCAGACCTCGATGGAAAAAAGGTCCAGCATGTAGAGATGGATGTCCATGTGGGCAGTATCGCCATACAACGTTTTATCGAGGAAAATCAACCTATGATGACCCTCCACGGACACGTTCACGAGACTGTGGAACTTACAGGAGAATGGAAAGACGTGATCGGAAAAACACCGTGTTTCACAGGAGTCCACAGCGGTGAAGAGCTGGCACTGATAAGATTCGATACTGATAAATTAGAGGATGCTTCCAGAGAGATGATCTAAGACCTTTATTCTTTCCCGATGTCTATCTTGGTGGCGGACCTATATCTCGAATTGATATGTGATGCCCAGGAGTTGTTCTTCTCGATATCTTCATCTGTTATGTAATGAACGTCTAGTATATCATTCAGTTTTATATCAGTTCTCTCTTCGTTCTCCTTCACGAGTTTCTTGTCCCACTTGTTGAAGAAGTTCTCCAGCTTGTCCTTCTGCTCCTGGCTGCCGGAGAAATGAACTATCAGGTCGATATCGCTGCGTGGACCCGCGGTGGCTTCTTTCGTGCTGCCGACCACGTACAACCCCCTCACTCCGTAAAGCTCTGGATCCATCTTATCTGCTATATCCTTCACTTTGTTCATCCTCCATTCCCAGTGATCTGGGGATTTCAGGTATGCTAGTGCTTCGTTCGCATCGCCGTCCATGACTATAGAGAGCGTTCCACCGGAACTGATATCGCTCACATCTACCAACCTTATCACGTCCTCGAAATCTTCCTCCTCTGGAAGGATGTCGGTCATATGGTTCTCCGACATATTCAGCAGTTCTTCATTGAAGATGTTCTTATCTTCATCGGGATAGAGTGGAAGGTACTTGATATCTCCCTCAACAAGATCTTGGAAGAAATGTGTCCCGAATGAAAGCTCTGGTAGATAGTCACCTTTCTCTTTTGCTATCTCTACGAGTAAGGAAGAATTATTGATATCTCTGTATTTGACGGGTACTCCTAACTGGATGTCACCTCTACTGCCCCATCTACCGGGACCCATGAGTATGAATTTACGGGAGGGTAGTTCGTTATTAAGATCACCCACGATTTTTGCTACTTTACGCATCTTCTCCCTACTGTCAAGGTTACCGTATCCATCTGGGGAGACGTAAACCACGTATCGAATATTCTCGATGTTACCAGTGGTGACGTACTTGTGAGCCGAGAATAATTTCATGTTGTTTTTGATATCCATGGGTATTGGTTTACGCTCGAATTCACGGGTCTGGCTCTGAGGTCTGCACTGAAGTACGTATAGCTCGTCTCCATTGCATGCGAATTCTACATCCACAGGGACCTCTATATTCTCCTCTAGTATCTCTAGGATAGTCTTCATCTTCGGAAGGAACTCGCTCTTATCGAACAGTTTGTCGAAGGTTACTACGATATCCTCCTTCTTTGGGTCGAACAACACGTTTTTGGGCTGCTTCAGATTACCCTCCTCGTATACGGAAACGATCTTATCGAGCTCGTCCACTTCTTCACCGAATTCTTTGAACAGTTCCACAGCATCCACGGTCTCGATGGCGCCGGATTCTAGATTGATAACATCCATGTATCTGGGAGAGTACTTGATACGTTCTTCCACCATCGTGTTGACACGGAGTTCTGGCCTGTTCGGTGATATCAAGATAGGGTAATCGTTACCTACTCTGTCTACGGCTCTGGTGCCCAAACCCGGAACCAATCTTATGATACCATCATCTCTCTTGATCCTGGGCGACCACCTGAATTCGTTCTTACTGAAAGCGACTCCAGCAAAGGCCGGGAAGTAATACGGTCCCACTCTTTCACCGACGACCTCCTGTATCAGTATCCCCATCTCCTCACTGAAATCCAGCATCCCCCGTTCTCTCCTGTATTCGATGGGATCTGGACCGAAGGTCGACGCATATACCTCTGTTATCGCGTTGGTAAGGGCGTTCAGTCTTTCTTCTTCCGTTCCCGTGTTCGGCAGGAATAAGCTTTTGTATTTGCCGGAGAACGCCGCCCCGTAGCTGTCTTCCAGTAAGCTAGATGACCTGACGATTATCGGGTTATCGTCGATATCTCTCAGTATCTTGCGCAGGTCTTCTGTTATCTCGGAAGGTATAACAGCGTTCTTCATTATCTGTTCTAGAAACGGCTGTTCCTGACGTATATCGTTCGGGTCAAGATATTTGATATGGAATACCTCGTCCAGATCGTTGTAATGTATAAGGTCCAACATTGTGTCGGATGTAACATACCAACTCTTCGGGAAGTTGATGTTCTTGAGTTCTACACCTTTATCCATCTCTTTCTCCAGTATCTTCTGGGCAAGATAGACTCCAGAAGTTTTACCGCCCAGTTTTCCAGCTCCCTGTGCGGGTCCTACGACGTGCTTTATGAGCCCGACGAAATCCTTGACTTCGATAAACCTTTTAGCGATGTTGATAAAATCTAGTCTGTCCGTGAAAAACCTCTGGATAAGTGCGGTCCTTATGGCCATCTTATCCTCTGGGGAGAGAGCAGTTTCAGCATCTGGTTTATCGAAGAAACGTTTCAGTTCATCTGTGATCTCCGCAAGTGGTGTCCCTTTCTTCTGAGATGCCAATAGGAGCGGTCTGGCTTTATCTTCTTTCAACCATGTATGGAAAAGCCTTGAGATCTCGTTCGGCTCTAAACTCTCCCTAGCTATCTCGAATACCTCCTTCTGCACGACTTTCAAAGAATCTAGATCCTGTTTCGGGTTCGGCATGTTTATACCGCACCACTCTGGTATCCCAGAATCTGTATTTATTGGACAAACGTCCGACAATAGTGCGTTGATCTTCTCGTTCTCGTGGCGATATAGATAGTAGACCATCTTCCTGGTCATCCTGAGCAGAGTTCTAGGGTCCGTTTTCATCAGAAGATCGATGATGACCTCCCAATCTTTTTTCTCCTCTGTGATAACTTCCTTTCCTTTGAGCTCTTTTTTGTGCTCAGCCAGTTTTTCTTTTACTCTTTTCTCTTCTATGAATCTACCTAGAAGTTCGGATATAGCGTTTATCAGTCTTCTCTCCTCTATCAAAAATGGCCCTTCATCTTCTTCTGGTTTTTCTTCTAAATAACCCACTTCTAGAGAACCCACGACCTTACCTTCGACCTCTATAACGCTCTGCTGTTTCCACTCTGTATCCTCATAATTATCAGTTTTGTATTCATCTCCCTCTACTGAGATCCTTGCGCAGGCTGCATCTTCGTGCTGCCACGATGATGGTAAG
>CAZFVW010000097.1:0-6734 GCA_964522285.1 uncultured Thermoplasmata archaeon
GCTGGAAACGTGGCCATGGATTCCGCTAGATCAGCTCTGAGAATGGGGGCGGAATCACACATTTTATATAGAAGAACGACGGAATGGTCGCCGGCTAGGGAAGAAGAAGTAGAACACGCTAAACAAGAGGGCGTTATGTTCGATACTCTCTGCAACCCGATACGTTTCATAGGCGACGAAGACGGGTGGCTCAAGGGGATAGAACTCTACGAATGCGAGCTCGTTGAAACCGAAGAAGGTAGGAGACCCAGCCCCAAAAAGATCGAGGGAACCAACTTCGAGGCGGAATTCGATACCGCGGTCATTGCCATAGGTCAAGTACCGAACAAAGTGTTCTACGAGAACGCCCCCGGTGTAGAGGTAAAAGATTGGGGCGGTATCATCATAGATGAAGAGACCAGAGAAACCACTAAAGACGGTGTATACGCAGGAGGAGACGCGGTCTCCGGTGCCGCAACCGTGATACTTGCCATGGGTGATGGAAGGAAAGCCGCCCAGAACATCATGGAGCGCTTGAAGAAACGGTGAAGTGAGTCTCTCACTTGTCCAAAACATACTATAACAACCTGAACTTTAGACCATACGATGTCGATCCACGAAGAGATAAAAAGTTGCCACCGGAGAACCGATAGGAGTGATAGGAAGGATCTCGTGACCTCCTGGAAAGAAAAAGAACTGTACAGAGGTGAAGTCGAGGAAGCTTTCTCCGTCATATTCAGAACCAAGGGATGTTCGTGGAGCCATGATTCCGGCTGCTCCATGTGCGGGTATTTTACCGATACCAATCCAGAGATAACAGAAGAGGACCTAAAACTGCAGCTCGACCAAGCTCTTAGCAGGTACGAGGATGAAGAGATAGTCAAGATCTACACTTCTGGAAGCTTCATGGATAAAGACGAGATGCCTTTCGATATAGGGATGGACATCTTGGATAGTTTCAGCACCGAGGGGGCGAAGAAGGTACTGGTAGAATCCCGACCGGAATATGTAAAAGATGAAATCTTGAAACAATACAACGAAGTAGTCACCCAACTAGAAGTAGCTCTGGGTCTCGAGAGCGCTAACGATCTTATACTCAAAAACTCGATAAACAAAGGGTTCAGATTCAAAGACTATGAAACAACAGTAAAAACTGCACACGAGAACGGTGCCTCCATCAGAACATACCTCCTTCTCAAACCACCATTCCTGACGGAAAAAGAAGCGACCCAGGATGTTGTCAGCTCAATAAAAAAGATAGAACCTCTGCTGGAGAAAAAAGACATAATATCGATAAACCCGGTCAACGTACAGAGAGGGAGTCTCGTCGAGAGGATGTGGTATCGTGATGAATACCGACCGCCGTGGCTGTGGTCCATCGTAGAAGTGCTGAAAAGGATAGGTGGTGAAACCGGTCAGACCGTTGTAGTCTCGAACGCCGGGTTGGGCTCAAGAAGAGGAGCTCATAACAGTGATACAGATAACGAACAGTGCACCTGCGAGCAGGATATCATCGACAAGATAAACCGATTCAACCTCGAACAGAACACGACTGTACTCGATAATCTACCCTATGATTGCCCCTGCTATCCACTCTGGAAAAAAGAAAAATTGTTGGCCCCTTACATCCAATACCGGGGCGACGTTGATATACTAAGCAACCGACACGCTGGATATATCTGAGTGCCTCATCATTATCTTTCTAGCTATCGATAGATTCCTTCCTTTAGTCCCGATCGCCCTTGCCTTGTTCTCCGGCTTCACTTCTACAGTACCGTGCTTGACACCGTTCTTCTCCTCCAGCTCTATATCTTTTACACCGTAGCTGTAGAATATATTCGACAGCAGTTCTTTAGGCTCGTCGCTGTACTCGATCACGTGAACGTTCCTATCGATGGCGTCGCTGACCTTCTGGACATTCTTGCCTCTCTTACCTATGGCCTTCTCGATCTCACCTTTCTTGACCAAAAATATCACCTTCTCAGGGATATCTATACAGTCCACCACTTTTGCTTTGGTGATCCTCTCAAAAAGTGAGATGTACCTAAGGGTTTTTTCTGTGAAAGTTATATCTTCCATAATAAATCGCCTTACCAAATAGTTTTAAATCTTGTTTCTACGGTTCATTCCCCCAGAGAAAGTATCTTCGAGTCTCCCTGCTCTAAGATCGTGATCACCGAGGTCGTAAAAGGTTTACCCGCAGCTGAACCTAATTCGTGATTGTTACCGCTGAAATGGTATATCGGAACACCCTGGATCTCGTCCTTTTTGAACTTCTCATCGGGGCAGTTATTCGCTACCACCAACATCTTGGCGTTCCCTTCTTCGATCTCTTTACTAGCTTCTTTGACTCCAAAGGTTGTTTCTCCCGTGTTAACGGCCAACCTGATTGCTCTTTTCACATCCATGAACTGCACCTCTAATTTTTTAATTATATTTATTTTCTATACTATTCGACCATTCTACCTATTTGATCAATCTTTTGGCTTGTATTCGACTTCAACCGCACCCGTACCCTGGGTTATGGGCTGACCTACGATCACGTTCTCGGCTACACCGTTCAACGCATCGACTTCACCCATTACGGCGGCTCTGAGCAGGTGAGTGCTGGTGATCTCGAAGGCGGCTCTCGCCAGTACACTGGTCTTCTTACCTGAGATACCGTGCCTACCGATGGCTTTCACGTCTCCTTCGTTGGTCATCATATCGGATACGAGCATTATATGTCTGATGTCCACGTCTAGACCTTGTTCTTTTAGAGTGTCCATAGCTTCTTTTATCGTCGAATTCCTAGCGGCTTCGACACCCAACACGTTATAGACTTCTATGGGGCTGTTGGATATCGTGTTCTCGATCTTGACTCCGTCTGTCTTGAGAGCTCCTTCCAGATTAGAGCCCTCGGTGAAGATCACGTACTCATCGCCGGTATCCCTGATGATCGCTCTTTTAACACCCTTAAGACCTTTGATCTTGGTACTCTTCGCCTGCTCTAGTGTTTCATGGAGCACGCTGAATTTCCCATCCTCGATGGTTATAGAGATAACGTTGCCGTCACGTTCTACCGTCCCCTTGATGCTCCTCAATTTCTTCAACCTGCTGGTAACGTCTGCTAAGTCGATCATCTCTTCCTCGACCGTTTCCATATCAGGTTTGATCATTATCTTCATATCGGACATGTCTATCTGGATGTCTGCGATATCGATGAGCCGGGTCAATTCCAATTTGGAAGCTATCTCCTTGGCCTTCTGCCTGTTATCTTTGATGTCATCTTCTATATGAACTTCCATCATCGGTGTACTCGGTACCTTTCTAGCGTCGACGACTTCGATCATACGAGGAAGACCCTGTGTTACGCCTATCTCGGCAACACCCGCATAGTGGAAGGTCTTCATGGTCATCTGTGTCCCTGGTTCACCTATAGATTGGGCACCCAATATCCCCACGGACTCCCACGGATCGACCTGCCTGTCCTCGTAACGTTCATTCACCAATTCCATCATCATCTCGTAATCGTCCTCGTCTACACCCTTCTCATCGATGGTCTTTGCAGCGTCTTCGATTATCTCACGGGTCAGGTCGTATCCCTTATCTTCACACAGTTCTTCAAGTTTTTTAGCGGTACCTTCCAGAGGTTTGATCTTATCGGGTATGGTGAAGACCTGTTTCTTCTTCTTTTTCTTCTTAGATTTCCTCTTTCTCTTCTTGGACTTGGGTTTGGTACCCACCTTGTCTTTGACTTCCTTAGCCTTCTCTTTTCCCACAATATCGGCTAGTTCCCCTTCAGTAGCGGCTTTCACATCACCTAAAAGGAAATCCTTGTCCGCCAGTTTTGTGGCTGTATCCTCATCTATACCTCTTCTGATAAGCGCGTTGATCGTATCTTTCTTAGCCATATCACTTCTCACCTCTCTTGATAGCTTCAAGGTCTGTCAAAATGTCGTCCATGTCCACAGCTTTACCTCTCTTACTCCTCATGGGATCGACTCCGTCCTCACCGTACTCGAACTGTATGATGGTCGAGGCGGGGTTCCTCACCTTACCGTCGGAATATACCATGAGATCTTCGAGTGCATTGATGAGCCTTCTCTGCATGTAACCTGAACGACTCGTCCTGACCGCAGTATCGACGAGACCTTCTCGGCCACCCATACTGTGGAAGAAATACTCAGTTGGATTCAGCCCGTCCTTGTAGGAAGATTCGACGAAGCCTTTCGCTTCCGCACCCAATTCACCTATTTTGAAATGTGAAAGCGTCCTTCCTTCGTATCCTCTGCTGGGACGATCTCCTCGGATAGCCTGCTGCCCCAAAGCACCGGCCATCTGCGTGAGATTCAACATGCTCGCCCTGGCACCGGTCCTGGCCATGACGACCGCATTGTTTCCCAACCCTAGATGCTTACTGGCGATCGTACCGGCTTGATCTCTAGCTTTACCCAATACCTGCATGGCTTTTACCTCTAAAGTTTCTTTGAGATCTCTACCGGGCATCCGTTCGAGTTCTCCGTTCTTGTAGGCTTCAGCCATCTTCCTGACATTCTTCTTAGCTTTTTCGAGGACTTCAGATATCTGCTTCCTAGCTTCGTCTGGCAGGTCCTCTTCACCTATACTCGTAGTGAAACCTCTAAGGGTTATCACGCCTAGAGCTATGGTTGTGATCTTGTCGATGAAATCCTTAGCTTCCTCGGTTCCGAAATCCCTAGCTATCTTATCTACGATCTCGCCCTTGAAAGCACCTACCGCGTTCTCATCTATGGTTCCGCTGACCAGTTGACCGTCCTCGATAGAAACGTAAGCGTCGTAATCACATTCCTTGAATTTGCACTCGTCACACTGTTCACATATTGAAGCTCTGAATTCGATGTTCAGGTCTTCAGGTAAAAAGTTGCTGAATATGTCTTTACCGCGCCAATACTTCTCACCGTCTTCCGTGAATGGTTCTGGGAAATGATCTGTCTGCAGATTCGAGAATATACTCACCACCTCTCTTCTCGAGAAGGATGGGTTCTCGTGGGTCAAGAAGAAAAGACCGCTTATATGATCCTGGATAGCTCCGATTATCGGTCCTCCGAAACGTGGTGATAAGATGTGCTCCTGGACCCTCATCAGTACTTTAGCTTCCGCTCGGCTTTCTTCGCTTTGGATAACGTGTAAATTCATCTCATCGCCGTCAAAATCTGCATTGTACGGAGGACATACGGCTAAATTCAACCTGAAGGTCTTACCGGGGACTATCTTCACTTCGTGTGCCATCATGGACATCCTATGGAGTGAAGGCTGCCTGTTGAACAACACTATATCCCCATCTTTCAGACCTCTTTCTACAGTGAATCCTATCTCTATCTTCTCGGCAACGTTCTCGGCATTGGTCTCGGTGACCCTTATCCTTCGTCCGTCGGGCCGGATGATATAATTCGCTCCAGGTAGATACTTGCCCCTCTCTGTGGGCTCTGGGCCCATGCTCACCATCTCTTTTATGTCCTCTATGTTCGTGGCGTTTACCTTGACGGGGATGGTCAGTTCTCTCGCTGCTTTATCAGGAACACCGACTTGGTTGATCGAAAGCCACGGATCCGGCGATATCACCGAACGGGATGAAAAATTGACCCTTTTACCGCTGAGGTTCTGCCTGAACCTTCCCTCTTTCCCCTTCAACCTCTGTATCAGGGTCTTCAACGTCCTTCCACTTCTATGTCTTGCAGGTGGTATACCGGATGTTTGATTATCAAAGTAAGTCGTCACATGATACTGCAGAAGGTCCCAAAGATCTTCTACGATAAGTTGAGGTGAACCTACATCTCTGTTCTCTCTCAACCTCTGATTGATACGTAATATATCTACAAGTTTATGTGTTAGATCGTCTTCCGACCTATCTCCAGATTCCAAGGTGATAGAAGGCCTTACAGTTACTGGAGGTACCAGCAATACGGACAATACAAGCCATTCCGGCCTAACAACATTCGGGTTCATACCCAGTGGCCTGAGATCTTTATCCGGGATCCTTTCCAATCTGGCTCTGACTTCTTTAGGTGTCAGCTTTGTATTATCTTCTCTGAAGGTGGTTGGCTTGTCCAGCATTATCTTCCTCTGTTCAGCTTTACAGTGTGGACAGATCTTGTTCTTCCTGGCTTTCTTAGATATATCCTTAGCCATGTACCATGCATCTATGGAGTCACCACCCATCTCTGACATGTCTTTCATCTCGCCCAGGTATTCTTCTTTAGATTCGTCCTCAAGAAGTATCCTGCCGCACTCGCTGCAAGTGGATCTGAGCAGTTTCTTTATCTCTTTTACGTAACCAACATGGATAACTGGCATGGCCAATTCTATATTACCGAAGTGGCCCGAACATTGATCGACTCTGCCACCGCAGGTCTTACACCTTAGACCAGGTTCTATAACACCGAGGTGGGTGTCCATTAGACCCATGTCTATAGGGAAACCGTCGTCATCATATGTATCAGGGGTGATTATCTTTGTGGCAGACAACTTCCTGATCTCTTCCGGTGACATGTAGGCAAAGCGTATGCTGCCCACTCTCTTGGAGATACTTCTACCTCGTCTCATTTCAAATCCTCCAGTTGTAATCTCATGGTCACTCCAAGTGACCTCAACTCGTCCATCAACAGCTTGAACGCGTAGCTGGTCTGTATCTGGTGCACGTTGGACCGCTCACCGCAGACTGGACATCTCAACTCACCGTTGCTGTCTAGTATCGCCACGTGACCGCAGTCCGGATTTCCACATATGTATTCCGT
>CAZFVW010000098.1:0-5089 GCA_964522285.1 uncultured Thermoplasmata archaeon
TGCTGCTACCCTCATCGTCGATGTTCCACCAGTTGATTTTGACGTAAGATATATTTTCAGAATCTATGATGAGCGTGATGTTCCAGGACTGGTCCAAGCCTATATCTGATGGTGGATCGTGTGATACAGGCAGTTCATACTCACCTCTCGCAGACGGAGCTGCTAAAAAAACTGATGTCAATAGGAGAAAGACGACAGCATATACGATAGTACGATTGCTGTTGATTCCCCCTTTCATCGGGTTTATTCCTCCTTGATCAGATCACCCAATGTCAGACCACTGGATTTGTTCTGTTTATCAGGCACGAACTCCTGTACCTCTTCCAGCAGATCGATCTCCAGTGAATGTTCGAGCTTGTTCCTGAGTTTATCACTTGGATGCAGGTCGCCTTTTTCCAGTTTCGTGACTACGGATTTTTTCTCGTTTATCTCGTCGCTCAATTCTTCCTGAGTCAGATTCTTTTTCAGTCTAGCCTCCTTGATCCTGGAAGGATAATCTAGGGCCAATTCTTTTTCGTCTATCCCTCCGTAAACATTTCTAGATTCTCTCCGCCTTTTCTCCTTTTGGATCCTGTTCATGATCTCTGTCCTAGTCGTATCGTCCCCTTGAGAAGAAAAGACCTCTTTTCCGTATTTAGCACATTCCTTGCAGACCTTCAATTTTGACCCTTCGATCATTACCTCCTTTGGTCTGCTCATTTCGTTTCCACAGAGTTCGCAATTCATTATACCACCCAAAGTGTATCTCCCCTACGTAGTCAAGAGTTATAAATATTATCTAGATTTAACATCGGCTGCGGGACGATATAAGTGATATTAAGTGATATATGGTGAAAAATTTGAGAAAACTTTTATATCCCTATGCTTATTACACTGATAGTCTCAAGTCTTAAATACATAAAAAGTGATAAAATGGCTTCAAAGAAGTCTTCAAAGAAAAAGTCTAAAAAGACTGCCGATTGGTTCGATGAGCTAGATGCAGAATTAGAAGAGAAAACCGAAGAAACTTTCAAGGGTCTGGGGGAAAGGGATTCTAAACTTGCTGACTTGAATCGGCAATTTATAAAGGATTTCTGGCGTATCTGGATAAGGTTCGAGAAATTGAACGTACATTTCAGTTTGCAGCCGGACTATCGTTCCTTCGCACACTTCAAAGAATTCCCTGAGGAGTGGGATTTCAGGGAAGATTTCGATTTCGCTTCTGTTAGAACGATAAAATTGATGGACAAGACCCAGGAAGATGACAGGACCGGCGATACGTTACTATTGGAATTCTATAAAGAGGACGACGAATTCAAAGCTGGCTTGTTCTTCGAGTTCTGCGAGGGAGAAACGTACTACAAGTACAGCGGTTGGAAGAGGATATTCGCTAGATACTCTCTGTTCGAGACCGATTTCCCGATGAGTGATAAAGAAGTTAACAAGGTACACGACATCCTCAAAGAGATCGTAAAGACCTGGTACGAATCCCATCTTAAACGGGATAGAGGTATCATAATCAATCACATAAAGGAAGAATACGAACAGGTAGAGGAATATCCAGAATAGGGTATCACTTGGTCGGTGATCCACCGGCCGCAACCACTTTTCTACTTTCGGTTACCCCCTCCGCAAGGGATTAAATACTGCTAGTTGATTTAGTTGCTGCATTCGCAAAAAGAGCGTGAAAAAACATGAATGAAAAAGAACTCGCGCCCCACTTAGATGACATAACCCGGGCGCTAAAAGGAAAAGCAAGCAAAGAACAGATCGAAGAGGAACTCCAGACATACATAGATGTGTACGGAGTGCCTTTAGGAACCGCGAAAAGAGCTATAGTTAAGAAATACGAGGGTGACCCACAGAAGTTGTACGTGGGCACTGAAAAGAAGATAGAAGATATCCAAGGAGACGAGATGGGTCTCGGTCTCAAAGGCAGGATAGTCTCTATCAATGAAAAAGAGATCGAGGTCGACGGTAAACCCAAGAATATCCATTACGGGATCTTGGGCGACGAGACAGGTACGATCCCGTTCACGATCTGGGAAGATTTTGATTTCGAATTGGATAAAGGTGACGCCATCAGCATAGGCAATGCATATGCGAACACCTGGAACGAACAACCCCAGATCAACATAGGTTCTAGAGCGTCCATGAAGAAATTGGACGATGACGAGATACCTTCTTATTCTACCGAGCCGCAGCCCTGCGACCTTAAAGATATAAGGGAAGGTATGAGGAACCTGATAGTCATAGCTAGGGTCGCTTCCGTCGAGAAGAAAGTGGTCAACACGCAGGACGGCGAGAAGGATCTTTACTCAGGAGTGCTCGTAGACGAGACCGGCAAGGTCCAGTTCAGCGCGTGGCACGATTTCGAGCTCTCGGAAGACGATGTAGTCAAGATCGCCGGCGGATACGTGAGGACGTGGAGAGGTATACCACAGTTCAGTTTCGATGAAAAAGCCGATGTCAGTTTTCTCGAAGACGACGATCTACCCCCCATGGAAGATATGGAAGATAATTCAACATTCACCATCTCCGAGCTCGCCAGGAGAGGCGGTGCCGTGGGAGCGGTAATAGACGCGGTACTGATAGATATCAAAGACGGCAGCGGTCTGATCTTCAGATGTCCCGAGTGCAGTCGAGTTGTTCAGAAAGGTGCCTGCAGGGTCCACGGTCGTGTAGACGGTGAACCTGACATGCGGGTAAAAGGTATACTCGACGATGGAACCGGCGCATTGACCGTCATAATGAACCGAGAGATAACCGAAGAGCTTCTAGGTATGGATCTCGACGAAGCTATGGATATAGCTAGAGACCAGATGAACCAGGACGTCATCAAAGCCGAGCTCGAAGAGAAGCTGATCGCACAGCCTCTTCGCACGACTGGCAACGTCACCAGCGACGATTACGGCTTGATGTTGATAGCCGACGATGTGTCTTTCAAGACCATCGACGTCGAAGAAGAAGCTAGAAAGATCTTAGACGAGGTGAGAGTGTGAGAAACCCTCACACCTTTTCATTTTTATTTAGAGGTGATATCATATGAGCATGATCCAAAGAGAAGTTGCATGGAGGATATTCGCATCGGAATTCAATCGATCTACCCTCGAGTGCGGGGGAGAAGAAGAGAGGTCGCCCAGCTACATAGTGACACCCCTGGGTGCTATGGTCAACCGTGTTTATGTCGTAGGCGTACTGACAGAAACCGAGAACATGGGTACACCGGAAGAACCGATGTACAGAGCTAGGGTCTCTGATCCCACCGGCACTTATTTCATATCCGCAGGTCAATATCAGCCCCAGGTGGCTACCGCGCTCGCAGAGATGGAACCACCTTCTTTCGTAGCAGTAGTGGGTAAAGCCAATATGTACTGTCCCGACGAAGAGACGAAACTGGTCTCCGTCAGAGGAGAACACATAACAGAGGTCACAGAGGAGCAGAGAGATTACTGGATCCTGGAAGCGTCTAAAAGCCTCAAAGAGAGGTTGGAAGCAGCTTTGGAAGCGTCCAAGATGGAAGAGGTCTCGGTTCAAGAACTGATGGACCTCGGTTACGATACAAAACTAGCCGAAGGTTTAAAGAAAGCAGCAGACCACTACCAAGAATTCCCGACAGATCATTACTGGACCTACCTGGAAGATTCGCTGAGATACGTACTCCCAGAATACGAAAGCCCTACCGCCGATGAGATAAAAGAAGAGTCTTCGGAAGAAGAGGTCGACGAAGAGGTCGAAGAATCCATATTGGAGATATTGGAAGAGATGGAGGACTCCGACAGCGGTAACGGAGTGGAATACGAGAAGGTGATGGATAAAGTAGTAGAGGAAGAGGACATCACCCAGGATGAATTCGAAGAAGCGATCAACAGCTTGAGAACGACCGGTAAGATATACGAACCCGTGCTGGGTAACATAAAAAGGATATACTGAATCTAAAATCACTTCTCATCTTTCTTTTTTCTTTGTCTTTTCAGAGCTTCAACTAGTTCTATATCTCCTTCGACCACTTTCTTAGCGAGATCTCTCGATATCGTGACTTCACCGTTGCTCTTGATCCTGCTCCTCCTCTGCATCTCGCGTTTTTCTCCCTCTGTAGCTTTCACATCGTAAGGGCCGTAAGCGATTTCCCCCGTGGTTATCCCGATCTTCTTTGCAGCGTCCAGGTGAGGAGTATCGCTTTTTATAGTGGTAGCTTCCTCGTTGACTATCTCGATACGAAGTGCCAGGCCCTTCAAGGAGTTGATAGTTCTGTTCCTGTTGACCCTGTCACCGTGGCCTATCCGGACCACTATATTGTTGAAATCGTAAGTATCTATATATCTCTCGATTATTTGTCTGACTTCTTCGGGTTTCTCGGTTCGGGTCTTCTCCAGTATCTTACCGTCTCCAAGAAGAACCACTCCTGTGGTATTGCCCGGATCTATGCCCAATATCATCTGCTGGTAGGATATCTTGCCGGAAAGTATCGATAAAGCCCTACCTACCCCCTTTCTTACGTCCCCCTTAACTGCCACAGTTTTATCGAAATCTATAGCATCCTTTTCCTGTTCCGTTGTGATGATGACTTTCACGTTATCTGGTATCGGGTCTGTGGGTGAGATGCTGACGAAGGGGATGTCCCTCTGCTTGAGTTCTTTGACTACGTCGTAATAGAATTCGAAATTATCTGTAGCCACTGCAAGTATTTTCACAAAAAACGTTACCGTTTATTCACATATAGATTTTTTGAAGGGTTTGGAAAAAGAAAAATAAGAATAAAGGGGTTTTGGGTTTATATTCACTCTATCGGCGGGGCGTCCTCGATGAAACCGTTGTCCATCATACTCTTGGTCTGGTCCCTGCTCTTGAGGATGATCTTTTCCGCCTTCTGCCGTAATTCTTTTTCTGAAAGTTCAACCCTAGCGATGCCCTGTTCCATGGCCTTCAAACCGACTCTTACCGCTTGTCTGATATAGACTTCCGTGTTATCCATGGTCGGTACTAGATTATCTTCTTCTAGTCCTCTTTCCTCAGCCACTTCGGCTATCGCGTAAGCCGCCTCGATATGCATCTCGTCGGTTATGGTCTCCGCTCTAACATCTAGAGTTCCTCTGAATATACCTGGGAA
>CAZFVW010000098.1:5099-6672 GCA_964522285.1 uncultured Thermoplasmata archaeon
GAAACCGATCGAGTTGTTTATCTGATTCGGGAAGTCAGATCTTCCTGTACCTACGACCCTAACGCCGGCTTCCTTAGCTTCCCACGGCCAGATCTCTGGTATCGGGTTGGCTACCGCGAACAGTATCGAGTCTTTGTTCATACCTTTAAGCCATTCTTTCTTGATAGTGTCTGGCCCTGGTTTAGAAGCTGCTACAACGACATCTTTACCTTCGATGAGTTCTTTCAATCCACCTTCCTGCTGTTCCTTGTTCGTCATCTGGGCGAACTTGTATTTCTCAGGTGTGGTTTCCTCATCAAGGTCTTCTCTTCCCGGATGAAGCAATCCAGTTGAATCGGCTAAGTAAAGGTTCTTCGCCGGAACGCCTGCCTGCAGTAATGTCCTCGCTAAACATAGGTTGGCCGCACCGGATCCGATCAAGCCGATATCCACCGCATCGAGGTCTTTGCCTACGACCTTCAATCCGTTGATCACTCCTGCTAATTCGATGGCTGCCGTACCCTGCTGGTCGTCGTGCCATACAGGGATATCCATCTCTTCCCTCAGTTTTTCAAGAACGTAGAAACACTTCGGTTTGGAGATGTCTTCGAGATTGATACCTCCGAAAGATGGAGCCAGCCACTTGACGAACTGTACTATATCATCGGGGTCGTGTGCATCAACACAGATCGGAAAAGCGTCCACTCCTCCCAAGTACTTGAAAAGAAGACCTTTACCTTCCATGACGGGCATACCCGCTTCTGGTCCAATATCTCCCAGCCCTAGTACTCGGCTTCCGTCGCTCACAACCGCAACGTTGTTCCACTTGTTAGTATGTTCGTAAACTTTTTCAGGATTTTTTGATATATCTTCGCACGGTTTAGCCACACCCGGCGTGTACCATACTCCGAAATCGTCAAAACTTTTCACCTGAACCTTTGGAGAGACCTCTATCTTACCTTTGTAGAAAGGATGCCATTTCATCGCTTTCTTCGCTGGTATTTTGGCCTTCTCCAGAAGTTCTTCCTTAGTAACTTTTTCTTCTGACATGAAATCAACACCGTTGCAGGAAAATTGAGACGTGTATAAATAGGTAATGGAGAGATTATAATTAATTAAAAGAGGGTAAGGGGTTTTTATCTCGGCGTTCAGAACAGGTTCATAGTGAACAAACCGAGACCCAGGAAAAGTCCTAGAAGGATAGCCATTGCGGCTAACATCCAACTTCTTACTTTATCGTCAAGGTGATCAGCTGTTGCTGCACCCCAAACCAGACCTAGGCCTACAAGGATGATCCCTATGTAATTGAGCATCATGGAAATATAGTGGAAGGCAGCTATGTTCTGTATTGGTTCTTCACTGATGGTTTGGAAAGCGTTCATACCGTAGAACATGCCGTAGCCGACCATCAAGATTATGAAGCCAACAGCGGCGATATACAAGAAACCCTTTTTCTCCTTTTTCCTTTCCGCTGATTTGGGTTGATTGGAGGGATGGAAACCGTTACGCTTTGATTTCGATACTCTACCAACAGATGCACCGGTCGCAGCTACGCTCCCCCTTTCAGTAGCGGGTTGAGTTGCACTTTCTTCTA
>CAZFVW010000099.1:0-6667 GCA_964522285.1 uncultured Thermoplasmata archaeon
TTATAGGGTGTTCAGAGCTTCTACGATACTAGCAGATAAGGGTAAATAAAAATATTCGCGTTCATATAAAGTTTATAAATGACATACCTTATACACATAAAGGTGGAAGATTGCGACCTTATCGATACGAACAACCCGAGTATTTTTACCAGGAAGACATGGATGTTAGAAAATCAAATTTGAATTATGCTTCAACGGGTCAAAGGATAATCGCATTCATCATCGATTCGATAATAATCGGTCTTGTGATGGGTGCCATATATGCCGCTGCATTATTCTTTGGATATTTTTCACTAGGGTCCGGAATCGGCGGCGGTGGATTTTCTCCATTCGGGTTTTACGGTTCTATATTTCCCGCACTATCCTTCTTGAACTATCTTCTAAAGCTTCTATACTTCACATATTTCGAATCGAAGGACGGCGGTGGGGGAGCGACCTTTGGAAAGAGGATAATCGGAATCAAAGTCGTCGACAAGGATGGAAGAAAGGTCAGTGGTTCAGATTCTTTCAAAAGGAACATAGCAAGATTGTTGTGGGCACTGCCCTGCATAGGATTCATAATTTTGTTGCTAGATGTCTACCTGATCCATGACAGTGAGCAAAGGATAGGTGACAGGATCGCAGACACGTATGTCGTAGAAGATGTAGGATACGACCAACCCTCGAGCGGCTACCAAGGGAGTTACCAAAGACCACAATACGATCAGTATCCGCAGCGAACACAGAGTTACGAACAGCAAAAAGATTACGACGATAGAAGACCGACCTATAACGATGAGATGCAGAAATGCCCACAATGTGGTAAAAAATCCCTGATGGTGAACTCGGACGGGTCCGCTTACTGCACAAGATGCGATTACATATCTATGAAGAAAAATTATAATAGATATTCGCAAGATTTTAGTAGATGATTCAGGATATGATAATATGGATAAACACTTGGACTCGGACAGATGTCACTTCTGCGGAACATGGACAAAAGAATATACCAAGATAGGTGACAGAGCCATCTGTAATGATTGTTTCAAAGAACTAGTTATTAAAATAAAAACTGCATTGGAATGAATCGTTAGTGAGTTCCAATTCGGTTAGAAGTCGACCTATCAGTTATCATCAATTATATCTCAACTTCGATACCGTATACTTTCTCTGGGTTCTCCTTATGTATAGTCCAGATATCATCTTCTGTAATATATCCCTCTTCTAAAAGCATCCTGGTTTTTTTAGGTACGTTCTTTATGCCTAACACCGCACCGGGCCTATTTGGATCATCTAGAAAATCCGTCTCCATCATGAATCTAGTTCCCTTTTCTGCAGCTTTTTTCAAGTTATCGGAACTGGCTAAGACGGAGGGAAAAAGACCTTTATTTTCTTCTTCTAGAACGAGTGGTGGGCTGTAGTGTTTGATAACTTTTTCTCTTGGTAATCCCGCTTCGTCAGCCATCTTACCGAACTCCTCACAATTTTCTGGCGTTGTGCTCTCGGTATGTAGAACTACGGGGCAATCGAGTTCTGATGCATATTCCATACCTTTCTCCATTATACGATTAGAAGCTTCCCAGATCTCATCAGATACTTCGAAATGTGGCCTGCCTATCTCACCCAGGGCGATAGCTTTACCTTCTTCAACATATTCTGCAGCTGATTCCATGCCTTCTAAAAGTATCTCTTCAGCCTTATCCAGTCCTACCTTCTCCTCCAGGTTGATAAGATCTACGGGATACGGTCCCAAAGTAACAAAAGTCTTTACAGATGTTTTTTCAGTAGCATCCTCAGCTAACTTAACAGTTCTATCGAAGATCGGTTCGTAACCGTTCTCATCCCAATCTCGTAGGTCGTGGTAGGGAAGATGAGAAACTACAAGATGCGTGCCTCCAGCACGTTCAAATCGTTTAACGGCTTCTGTATTGTCCCCTCTCAATTGGAGGTGAACATGGTTATCAAAGATCGGATATTCTTTAATGTATCAGTCCCGCTCCTCTTAATTCATCTTTTATGTGATCAACTGCGTCCTCAAGATCTTCGATCTCTTTCGCTCCCGTACATACCATGTTCCCGGAGCCGAACAGTAGTAAAACGACGTCTGAGTCCCGTAATCTGTAAACCAAGCCAGGGAACTGTTCCGGTTCGTATTCTACCCTTTCCAACCCCAAAGTGATCGCCACTGAATTGAGATTGAGGTCGACACCCAATCCATAAGAAGCAACTATGTTCTGTACCTTCACCTTGATCTCGTCGGCTGTCTCAATATTTTTCTTGTTCAAGAGGTCCTTGACCTTGTTGACGCTTGCCCTAGCCTCAGCGGTTGTTTTTCCTCCCGTGCATACAACCTTTCCGCTTGTAAAAAGCAATATAGCTGTTTTGGGTTCGTCTACCCTATATACTAAACCAGGGAATTTATCTGGATCGTATTCTGATCCGTCCAATACCCTAGAAGCTTCTTCTAGATCTAGATTCCTCTCCATCGATGATGATGCTACCACGTTTTCTATCTTTAGTCCTTCCATAATAACCACTTCACTCTGTCTATTTAAATACTATTTCTCCTTAAAACCGTATGGGGTTTATAAACCCTTCGAAGACAAAAAGCACAGGATTAGTAAGAGTAAGCGTATCTTTGAGGGGATAAGATTAAAAGAACCTTTACTTTACAAGCTTGAAAACTTGCCTGAAGTTGTCGTGGTAGGTGGAGGCCCCATAGGGATGAGGGTCGCCCAAAAGTCGGCCAAAGCGGGATACGATACACTGGTTCTAGAGGAGCATACGAGTATCGGTAAACCTGTCCAGTGTGCAGGTTTGGTGAGCCCCAAAGTTATAGAGATGACGGACACCGACAGCGTGTATCAATGGAGCCAAACAGCCCAGGTAAACCCCCCAAGAAGCGAACCACTTGAGATATGGTCTGCCGAGCCTAAAGCCGCAATATTAGATAGAAGTAAATTCGACAGGGAGATGGTGGAAAAGGCAGTAAAAGATGGAGCTAGAGTAGAGCTGAAAGCTAGAGTGCTCGACACTAGAAAGAAAGATAAGAGGACTGTGACTTATAGAAAAAACGGGAAAAAGGAAATTGTTTCTGCGGACATTGTTATCGGTGCAGATGGGCCCAGCTCCATAGTGAGGAGGAAAGCGGGACTAAATCCCCCTAAAGAGATGCTGCCAGGCATACAAGCGATAGTTGGTGTCGAACCCGACGGGATCCAGATATTTTTAGGTCATGATGTAGCACCGGGATTTTTTGGATGGGAGATACCACATCCATCCGGGACTCTTATCGGCTTGGCTACAAACGAGGGGTTCGCCTTCGACCATCTCAATAAGCTCATGGAGAAACGGTTCGTGGAAGACAATATCTTGGGGTACCAGGCTGGTTCTATACCCCTGGGTAATATGAAAGAAAGTGTTAGGGACTCATTGATGATCGTCGGAGATGCAGCCTGCCAGATAAAACCACTTTCGGGAGGGGGGCTGTATACAGGACTTAGGGGGGCGGACTACTGCAGCGAGGTCCTGATCGATTCTCTAGAGGAGGGAAACACTTCTCAAGAAAGATTACAGGAATACCACGATCTATGGCAGAAAGATATCGGTAAAGAAATATCTAAGGGTATTTGGATGAGACGGATATTCCAAAAGTTCTCTGATAAGAACATCGACGACCTGATCGATTCTCTAAGAAAAGAAAAGATCAAGAAGATAATAGCTGAGAAGGGAGATATAGATTATCCGTCAACGGTTGCGAAGGCGGTGCTCAAGTCTTCTCCTAAGCTGCTTAAGTTTGCCGGACCACTCATTAAGAATATCTTCTAACCATGGGAATGAATTGTATTCTTCCTGCATGTAAAGCATAACAGCTAGTATCCCGAAGACTGCAGATAGACCACCTAATGCATATTGCGGCCACCTTGGGATAGGGGTTTTTACAGTGAAGCTCGAATCGGGTATTATACCGTTCACTCCCAGATGCGTTATATTTATGCTCCCTGCATAGTATGATTCATCCGAAGTAGTGGGTCTTTTTGTAGCGTTCTCCCACTGAGAATCAGTGAAATAACCTTTAGATCGCATGACACTTCTGTTGTCAGTTGGGCCATACGTAAAACGTATGTTGAATCTGAGGAAATAGACGCCTTTAGGTGTGTTTTTATTCGTCTTTATAGTATATTCATTCCTCATAGAACCATTAGAAGGTAGTACCTCTAGGCTGAAAGAAGACTTTGTGGTTCCGCTGGAATCGAATACGGGTGGGTTATCGACCTTCGATATGTTCTTCTCGTAATCCAAAGTAGCGAATCCGTATATCTCTGCAACGAAAACTATATCCTCAAGATCACCCCAGTAAAGGTTGGTGAGATTCATGGCGAGTTCGCCTTTCTCAGAAGGCTTGATTATGGGGGTAGAGAAATCTGATAATATCTTATTAGCTTTACCAGGGTCGGAAACTTCGGTAACCTGGGCTTGAGAATGACTTATCGAAAAGGTGAAAGATAGAAGCATGGCTACGACTAAAAAAACGAATATCCTTTTATTTCCGTCAGCCATAATGAGAAAGTGTTTTTTCTTACTCATCGGATATCAAATTCATCATTGGGTATAAAATACTTATGTGAGTTGAGCAGTGTTCTCTACAGAAATGGAGAAAAAGAAGTACCCCGTCGTCAGAATCCCTCTCGAAAAGGGGCAGGAGACACTTGAATACTTGAAAGAAGAAAAGTTACTAGACCCCGAGAGACGTATCGAGAGAACTGAAGATGAGTTGATCATCCCCGTTGTAGAGGAAGATGAAGCTAACGATTTCGTTGAAAAATGTGTATCTAGAGAGAGGAAAAAGACACCATATCAAAAGATAAAAGAAAATGTGAATATTCCCGATAGATATAAAAAACAACTTCCAGATAGATATGAACGGGTCGGAGATGTTCTTTTAATAAAGTTACCTAATCGACTCTACGATTTCAAAGAAGAGGTCGGGCGAGCTTATGCCGATATTTTAGATATGAAATCTGTGCTTCTACAGGGTGATATCAGGGGCAAAAAAAGGATACCAGAAGTTGAATTTATCTATGGGGATGAGGGGGAGACTGTGCATGTGGAGAACGGGATAAAATTCAAATTGGATGCTTCAAAATTGATGTTCTCAAGCGGTAATATAGATGAAAGAGTCAGGGTCGCTGAGTTGGACGTAGATGGCGAAGTGATCGTGGATATGTTCGCCGGTATCGGCTATTTTTCTCTTCCTCTGGCCGTTCATGGTAATCCCGATAAAATCTATTCGTTGGAGATCAACCCGGTATCATTCAGATATTTAGAAGAAAATATCAAGTTGAACGGTGTTTCCGAGACAATAGAAGCTTGGAACGGTGATAACAGGGAATTTGAAAAAGAAGGGGGAGCCGATAGGATCATGATGGGGTACCTTCACGAAACCTGGAAATTCTTACCCAAAGCTGTGGATCTTTTAGATGATGAGGGGATCATCCACTATCATTCACTCTGTAAAGACACTGACTTCCCGGCCAAGCTCGAAAAAGAAATCGATGACAATATCGATAAGGATCATGATGTGATGGGGCACCGTAAGATCAAGTCCTACGCTCCTCACGTCTTCCACACAGTTTCGGATATCGAGATATTTTAGATCTTCATTTTTAAGAACTCAATTCTTCGTCGGCTTCATCTCTTAACACATACTTCTGGACTTTACCGCTCGTAGTCCTTGGTAGCTCATCTACGACCTTCACCATGCGGGGAACCTTGTAGTTGGCTATGTTCGCCTTACAGTATTCGATTACCTCCTCTGGAGATATCTCAGCGTCCTCTTTTGCCACCACGTAAACTACCACAACTTCTCCCATCTCTGGGTCTTCAGCTCCGATGACCGCTACATCTTGAACTTTGTCTAAGGTGAATAAGAACTCTTCTATCTCCCTGGGATATACGTTGAAACCGCCGACGATTATCATGTCTTTCTTCCTTCCCGTAACGTAAACGTATCCATTCTCGTCTAACTTTCCAAGGTCACCTGTATAATACCATCCATCATCATCGATGGCTTCTTCAGTTTTATCGGGCATATTGTAGTAACCTTTCATCACGTTACCACGGGTCACTATCTCGCCGATCTCTCCAGCAGGCAGTTCGTTTCTATCTTCGTCGACTATCTTGACTTCTACACCAGGAAGAGGTTTACCTACACTCTCCGCCCTTATCTCCGGCGGGTCGTCGTATCTAGTTAAGGTTATCAGAGGAGAGGTTTCCGTTATCCCGTATCCTATACAAACATTACATCCCATATCGTTTAGGACTCCTTTTACTACCTCGATGGGGCAGGGAGCTCCGCCCATCATGCCTGATTTCAAGCTCGATAGATCATACTTTCCTTCGTTCTTTCTATATTCCTCCAACTCCCTGATGAACATGGCTGGGACCCCGAAATCCATTGTGACTCCGTGTTCAGACATCAGTTCTAATCCTTCTTCGGTATCGAAAACGTCGTGTAGAACTACAGATGCGCCGTAAGTGAAAGGAGTGAGCGTACCCAGCACAAGACCGAATGAATGGAAAAGCGGCAGTGGGACGTAATAGATATCTTCATCTGTAACTTCCATGACCTCACCTGTGACTTTTGCGTTGTTTATTATGTTCCTATGTCTAAGCTGTGCACCCTTGG
>CAZFVW010000100.1:0-6628 GCA_964522285.1 uncultured Thermoplasmata archaeon
AAACCTGCTCCAAAAAAACCAGGATTACCTTTTGTCCAACTTGCATGTCTATTTCGACCATAAAAGTTTACCAAAGTATTATTTTTAATCAACATATTCGAACAATTTACAAAAGCCATTTTTCCTAGATTCGTTGGGTTAAAATCTGATGTCAGCATATAATTTTCAATAGTTATTCCTGACCGGTTGAAAAGGTAAACTATTGGTTCACACTCATATTGATTTTTATTATCCACCTTATTCGCAAAAGAATTCTCCTCAAAATAAATACCAAATGCTCTTTGTGAATTTCCGTTAGTCACTCCTAAGCCACCAACTCCACCTTCAAGGGATTTCATTATGTTAGATGAAATATTGTTATATCTAGATGATTTAAAATAAACTCCAACACCAACTCCACCAACACCTCCAGAGTGACCGCTTTTTCCATC
This sequence comes from uncultured Thermoplasmata archaeon, assembly GCA_964522285.1. GTDB lineage: Archaea > Thermoplasmatota > Thermoplasmata > Halarchaeoplasmatales > Halarchaeoplasmataceae > CAZFVW01. The sequence goes on from CAZFVW010000100.1 coordinate 432, forward strand.
ACCGCCATTGCCACCAATTATAGATATTAAAGTATTGGAGTTCATATTATTAAATTTCGAGTGTTCAAAAAAAACGCCAATACTTTTACCTCCCTTACCACCAGGTCTTCCATCGTTCCCTTCACCTCCAGTAAGAGAAGTAATATTGTTATTTGTAATATTATTTTCCTTCGATAATACTAAATGAATGCCAGAACTCAATCCTCCTTCTCCACCATTATTTCCAACGATTGAAAATATTTTATTATGGTTAATATTATTTCTAGTACTATTATACAAATAAATACCTGAAGATCCTCCTGCCTTTTTTTCTAATCATACAGAAACCACCGAGATTGTATTATTATGTATCTTATTTGAAGATGATGAACTGATATAATATCCGGTAGCTAAACCACCATCACCACGTCCTGAAGAAGATGGGCCTCCGTCGCCCCCTGTTAGATTCCAAAATACATTCTCATATATTTCTATATCTCTAGAAAAATCGGTATAAGTTCCCGCTGATTTCCCACCATTACCTCCCCTTATCCCACCACCTCTTCCTTTACCACCATCACCAGCAAAGATTTTAGATATTTCATTCCCTGCTATTGATGTATTATCTGTATAACCACTTAGATATAATCCAGTAGAAAATCCACCATATCCACCTCTTCCATATGAATCACCATTACCTCCATCCCCAGAAGTAATGGTAGAAACTGAATTATTATGAATTATCATTTCTGATGACTTCTCTGAGAATATTCCTGAAGCAATACCCCCATGACCACCTTTACCATGATAAGCAGTTCCTCCGTCTCCACTATGTATATTGGTTATTGTATTATTTATAGCATCAACATCATGAGATTGGGAAACTATAATGCCGGTTCCTAGACCACCGGTTCCTCCATCACCACCCTTTCCACCATAAATATTTTTTATACTATTGTTTGTTATGTTAATTCTAGAGGTAGAATATATATTAATGCCCACCCCATTCTTTCCACCAATCCCCTCTGCATCTCCAGTCCCCCCATATTCTCCTGTAAAATTAGATACAATGGTGTTCCTAATCTCGATCTTTGTTGAATTAATAACCACTATCTTACCTAGGTTCGTGGGATTATTTTGTTTTTCTAAACTAATATTTTTTAATGTCAAATTATTTGTATCCGTAATATAAATTACATTATCTCCATCATAACTATTCGTATCCTCAATATTATTTCTAATGGAATCTGGCCCAATGTATACTCCAAAACCTTCTTGTGGGTTCCCATCTTTTCCTATACTTCCTCCTAACCCACCTAACCCTCCATAAACATCGTCGAAAAAATTATTACTCACATTGTTATCTGTAGAGTTTTTTAAATTGATAGCCACTGCTAAACCACCAGTACCACCTGAACCTTCTAAACCGCCATTTCCACCATCTCCTCCGTAGATATCTGAAATATTGTTATTGTCGATGATGTTATTATCTGATGAATTAACGTACACTCCAGTACCATAACCTGCACACCCTCCATGGTTATAATCACCTGATGAATCACCACCATCGCCCCCAGCCACATTATTTATAAAATTATCATTTATTAAATTATTAAAACCTGAATCTATGTAAATTCCTACAGCAGACTCGCCATCTTTTCCTTCATTACCATCAGCTCCGTCCTCACCGATCATCCCCTCCATTATATTATGTGATATTTCCGTATTGTTTGCATCAATATATATCCCGATACTTCCATTTTCTATCGTGAACTCAGTAACATTAACCCGATCTGCAGTGATACTAGCCACCTTTCCAGCACTTCCATTGATAACGGTATAGTTTTTATTCTCTCCTTCTAAAGTGACGGTTTTATTGATTATGATATTTTCGCTATAGGTCCCATTGTAAACAAAAACAGTATCTCCATCACTAGCATTATCGATAGCATCCTGGATGCTTGTGTGATTATTTCCTCCAGTTCCACCTACATACAACGTTGATGCACTTGTTAATCCGCTTTCGTAGATCGTAAAAACAGTAAATCCAGAAAAAACAATCATGAACACTACACACAGCGATTTGAGCTTCTTATCGGTAAATATCATTATTTCCTCTCCAAATCCAATTCATCTTTTATGATTCTTTACGGCATCGGAGAGACCTTATAAAAAACTTCGGAGTATGAACACGCTACATCAAACGTCGAAGATGACCCTAACTTCACCTTCAGTATCGACCTCGATCTCATGATAGGAGACCGCCTTCACAGCAGTATCCATCTCGTGTTTGTCGAGGTCCATGGTTTCCCCGAAGGCTTCACAATTCAGCACCTTCTCTCCATCATCCTCGCTTAGAGATATATCAAAATCCGAAAACAGCACGCTCTTGACCTCGAAAAGGTAGACTAGCTCCGAGAGAAAATCCACAAGTAGAGCTTCCCAATCATCAGCTTTGACCTGCACTTTATACTCGCCGACCTTCTCGACTTTATCTATATCTGTCATTATACTGAATAAACCGCGGGCGGCTTCCTCGAATGCTTCCTTGAGATCATCACCAGTAGCGTGGATGCCGACGTCCGCTGTATGCTCTATCTGCTCGAAGGTCATCTCATCACTTTTCTTCACTCGACGGACAGAAGCTCGGAGCCCCTATCTTCGTCCATCTTCCTCTTGATATCGATATCTTCGAAAACGTTCAGTGTCACTTCGACCACGTTGAACACCTTTCCTCCTTTGAGGTGACCGCTGTTGGCGATGTGATCTTCCCCGGACACCACGGCGTGGATGTGTATGCTGCCATCATCCGCGATGCTGCCTTCGATCGAGACCAGTTCCATGGGCTCCGGATATTCCTTCCACTGATACTCGTCCTTGAAACTGTTGTAGTATCCAAGCTTGAAATCTTTTAACATACCTATACCGCCCACCACAACGGCTCCTTCTTTTCCCACCTCTTTCAAAAGACCACGTAGAGATTCAAAAAAATCACACCCGTGATCCAGCTTGGCCACGACGATATTACCCTCTCTTCTGTATTCCATGATATCGATTAGTGTGAAAAGTGAGGAGGTTTATAGTTTTTAGTGCACATCTATAGCGATTTCAAGGGCATAGATTCTATACCCAACTCGTCTTTCACAGCTTCAGAGAACTCCTCAGCACTGCCGTGCAGAGTCAGCACTCTCTCGGGATCACATCGCTCCACGTAATCCATCAATTCATCGAATCCAGCATGATCTGATAGCGGGAACTGGGCATCTATCTCCATGTTCCTGAAATACGGGTAAAAGGCGCACCAGCCTGAGAGGTAAGCTCCCATACCGTCTTCTTCGCTGACCCTCTTGGCTAAACCCTCGGCGGGTTTCTTTATCTCGGACGGCGTAACGACGGCGGAATAATGTTCTTCGTCTTCTTCTGGCTCCCCCACTTTATATTCCAAACCGACCCCGTGCGAATTGTATATCTCATTTATCCCGGCGATCTTCTCGGGAACGTAAGGGGCCTGGCCCATCTCGTTAAGCAGTGCTATCATCTCCTGCGCTTTACCGAATTCGTACCCTCCGAATACCACCGGCCCCTCATCGACAGCGTGGCCTGTCCAAGCTCTCAGGTCGTCCAACACCCCTTCCTTCGGCGGCAGCCTGTATTCTTTTTTACCGTAAGTAGTCTCGATTATCAGCGTTTCGCAGTCCATGGGTTTCGCTATCCCACTCGTTAACCCCCCATCAGGGTTGAAATCACCTGTATATAGAACATCTTCAACTATGACCATGGCCGAACCGAACACGTGACCCGCTGGATGCAGCATCACTTCGAAACCGCCTATCTCATATGGAAAACCGTAATGGATCCCTTTACCTCGTCTCTCCCCCGTCCTGATACCCAAGATATCCAGCGTTTTGTGTGTCATATGCGCATCCTTCACGAGATGGTCCATGTGGCCGTGCGACACGACTCCTATCTCGGTCTGGTGAGTCGGATCTAGAAGTACTTTGTTATCTCCTCTGGTTAAACATATACCTCGATCGTACTTTATCTCCATCTCGATTTAGCTCCCTTTATCGTATTCGAATCCGTACCTGATAGGTACACGCCTTTTCATAGCGGTCCAGTAAGGGCATTCAGTGCATTTGTATCCCAAAGTAACGGTCCCGCCGAAGAGGGTTTCGTTCTTGGTCATATTCAGCTTGTTTCCACACACGGGACACTTTCCTTTCAAACTCTCCCGGTCCCCGTCCTTTCTTGCCTTGATATTGGTATGTATAAAAGAAGAAGTAACCGCGATCTTTCTCAACCTCTGTGAACTGACGGTATACTCATCGTTCTTGATCTTCAATTCTCTCAACACGAGTTTCCGCAGTTTCCTGAGTGATCCAACACCTTTCATCCTCGTCATAACTATCTTTAGTGCATCCCTTATCTCTTCATCACTCGGAATAGAATAAGGCATCGATGGGGTATATCCTGCACCTTACTTAATATTACCTATTTTCTATTTGGTGCGCTCGTACATCTTCACGACGCTTTCCACGGCGTTCTTGCCCCTCTCGATCCTCTCTTCGGCCTGCAGCCTGGACATCCCCGGTCCGGTTATACCCAAGCTCACCGGCTTATCGAAATCTAAAGAGAGGTCCGTTATCTTCCTAGAGGCCTGAGCCATCACTGTTTCATCGTGACTGGTCTCTCCCTTGATGACCACACCAAGAGTGACTACTCCGTCGACGTCGTCTTTCTGCAGTAGTTTCTTGATGGCCAGCGGCATGTCGAACACACCTGGAACCTTCACTACATTGGATACTTCGGCTCCCAAAAATTCTGCGTGTTCCTTAGCCCTTTCCAGCATCATGTGGGTTATATCGTAGTTGAATTCCGAGACAACTATTCCTATCTTCATATCTGTTTCCATCTATATCATCTCTCCAAAGGTCCTACATCTGGATAACCTTCCCTTTCACCCTTGCCCGCCATCTCCTGCAGGCGCTGGGGTCTGAAAAGAAGGTCGTAAGCGTTGATCGCGTGTTCCCTGGCCCTGTTATCGGCCAGTTCAGCGAGCTCCTTATCGGTGTCCGCTTCGTCTTCATGAACGAACACCTCCAATATATGTGTATCGTGTTTTAATTCTACGTCTAACAATGAGCGTGATGCCTGATCGGCACACTGCTTATCTATGGGTTCTGGCCCCGGCATACCCAGGGCGATAACTAGATCGCATCCATCTTTGATGAGTTTCTGACAAGCTATAGCTAGATCCTTGATACCGGGCACCGTATATCTTTCAGTTGTAAATCCTGTCCCTGTCTTCTCCAGCTCATCCACAACACTCCCGTACATATCGTACCTGGCGAAGGTCGTATCAGCGATACCTATCTTCTTCATTCTCCACCATCTCCCTCGTGCCTTTCTAACTCCTTCTTCATCCCGTACCAATCTATTATCTTCCTTATTATCTTTCTTGTCCCATCTAGATCGTGATCGTAATGCTCCATCCTCCTCACTTCAGCGTCTATACCCCTTTCGTCCAGTTCTTCATTGATCCTCTCCTCCTCGTGCCTCTGGTCGTATCCTATAGCTATGATGTCCGGATATATCTCTTTGACTATCCTGTAGGGATCGTCCTCGTAACCAACCACCGCTTTATCGACGGGCTTCAACGATGCCACCATCTCAGCCCTCACTTCCTGGCCCATCAGAGGTTCGTGTTTATTCTCCCTGACCGTTTGATCGCATGCAACAACTACCACGAGTTCATCACCCAAACTCCTCGCTTCCTTCAGATAATGTATGTGACCCAAGTGGATCAGGTCGAATACTCCTGTTGCCATCACGGTCTTATCGGTCATTATCTTCTTCCCATTCTTCGATTATTTCGGCACCCTCTATGAGTGGGATATCGTGTTCCCTACCATACTTCCTAGCTTCCTCTTCTGGAAGACTTCCTCCATCATCGGATAACATCTCACATATGGTCATGCTGGGGTAAAGATCGGCTTCCGATAATATCGCCGTGGTCAATTCAGTATGACCCATCCTGTTCTCGATCAATCCTTCAGTCGCATTCAGAAGGAACACGTGACCCGGTGTCCTGAACTCTTTACCGAACAATCTAGATGCTTCATCCTTACTTCTTTCGGATATCTCTACACCCAATTCTGCGAATCGCTTGACCGTCAGAGCCCTATCTATCTCTGTTATACCTGTAAAAGTATCTCTGT
>CAZFVW010000101.1:0-6590 GCA_964522285.1 uncultured Thermoplasmata archaeon
ATTCCGACGGAGACCACAACATGCCCAGCGGAGAAGTTTTCACCGCACCGGTGGTTGACAGCGTGAACGGGACCGTGCTCTTCGATAAGCCTCTGATACATCGTGGAAAAGAGATCAACGGCGTGAGGTTGAAGTTCGAAGACGGTAAGGTAGTCGAATTCTCAGCTGAACAGAACGAAGAAGCACTGAAAGAAACGCTGGACACAGATGACGGTGCCAAATATCTCGGAGAACTGGGTATCGGGACCAACAGAGGTATAGATATCTTCACCAAGAACATGCTCTTCGACGAGAAGATGGGAGACACGATCCATCTAGCATTGGGTAGAGCATATGCAGAATGTGTCGGAGAAGATAGAGATCAGAACCAGAGCGCAATCCACGTCGATATGATCAAGGACATGAGCGAAGGTGTTTTGAAGGTCGACGACGAGATCATAATGAAGAACGGTAAGTTCTTCTGGGAGATGGATTGAAGATAAAAATTTAGTTATCGAAAGGTATTTATGGGATAATAGCCATTACCGTAATGATGGTTACCGTAATCAGCATTACCCGCAAACACACGGAAAGACTGAATAATCTATCTGGACATCTCCTTATATACGGAAGAAGAAAGGTAGGAAAGACCTACTTGGTCAAGAACTTCCTAGATCATGATATATATTATATCGTTAAAAGAGGAGGAGGGATAATATCTGAGAAGGGTGTGATCAAACCTGTTAAAACGTACGAGGGTTTTATTGAAAATCTCAGAGCCAATCTCGACCGCGGAAAAACGATAGTTGTCGATGAATTTCAAAGGTTACCCGATGATTTTTTAGACCACGTGCAATCCTTCGGAGATAACGGCAGATTGATTCTAACTGGTTCTTCCTTCCATATTATAAAGGATATATTGTCTCCTAATTCTCCGATATTGGGCATGGTCTCGGAATTTAAGCTTTCTTTGATCACACCAGAAAATATTTTCTGTGGGTTGAGTGATCACCTATCTCCCGATGAAGCATTTGGATCGTCACCTTATTTAAGAGACCCATGGACACTCCAATACTTCGATAAAGAAAATACCGATCTTTCAAATATACTGTTCTTTTCGAAACAGACCGTTCAGTCTCTACTAGGCGAAGTATTTTTGGAGGAAGAGAGAAAACTATCATCGGTATATGAAGGTATAATACGTTCACTTGCAGTCGGTAAATGGAAGATGAAAGAGATAAGTGATCTTCTATATTCGAGGAGATTGATAAGCGGGCCAGAACCATCTAACATACGCCCCTATTTTAAGAACATGATGTCTATGGATCTTGTAAAGAGGATCCCATTACATCACAAGAAAGGATACAAATACATGATAAAATCACCTATAATGGAATTGGCCTATCTTCTCGATGAAAAGGTGAATTTCTTCGAAGAAGATGTCCCGGAAAAAAGGGTCAAAGATATCATAGAGGATGTAAAACCAGAACATATCGAGCAATTCTGTGGGGAATACTTTGCTGAATGTTATGGCGGTAAGTTCGAATATTTCTACTCTAGTGATTTTGATATTGATTTTATAATCACTTATAACGGTGAAGTTCTAGCTAGTGGAGCGGTAAAGTGGAGTGAGAACGTATCAAAGAAAGACGCTGAACGATTCTTAGAGAGGACTGATTACCTACAAGGAGATAAGATATTTTTCTCGAAGAAAAAGGTGGATGTGGAAGGTGTAAAAAGTTATACCCCTTCTTCACTTTTAGAATTGATCCATTGAATATATTTTTGCATATACAAAGATTTTTGTAAAACACCGTAGTTCTAGATGGTATGAGCTACGAACCTTCGTTCTGGAACGATCCCGAGAAGCTCGAGTTTAAAGCTTTCGTTGATAAGGTAGATGGAGATAAAGTGGTGTTATCCGAGACTTATTTCCACCCTGAAGGAGGTGGACAACCGGCTGATAAGGGGACAATAGATGATCTGGTGGTCTTGGATGTTCAGAAAGAAGATGATAGTATAGTACATTATGTAGAAGGTCATCAGTTCTCCGATTGTGATGAAGTTAGTGGAAAGATAGATCCCGAGTTCAGAAGATACTGTATGAGGGCTCACACTGGCTCGCATATCGTTTATGGCGCAGCTCGAAGAGTTTTCGGAAAGGTCGATTATTCCGGATTCGAGATCGGTGAAGAGAGCTGCAGGATAGATTTTGAGACCGAAACTCATGTAGATCGTGATAAGTTACTCCGGTTGGAAAAAGACGCGAACGAAGCCATATTGGAGGCATTACCCGTCGAGACCTATTTGGTCGGTAAGGATGGATTAGAAGATATCGATGATCTAGCTTTCGCTAAAGAATTACCGGATGAAGAAGAAGTCAGGGTGGTGGATATCGAAGGTTTTGATAGAGCTACATGCAGTGGAACTCATCTGTCGAATACTATAGAAGTTGGTAGGATCAATGTATTGGGTAAGAAGAAATTACAGGAAGGAGTGACAAGAGTCGAGTTCTGCACAGGAGAGAGAGCTCTAGAGCAGGACTATAAAGAGAAGAAGTGGCTTCTGAGAGCTTCTGAATTGTTGGAGACTGGACCCTCGGGATTGTTGAAAAAGATCCGTGGTTTTTTAGATGAACTGGATAGGTCTAGAGAAGAAATCAGAGAGATGAATGAACAATTTTTGGAGGATTCTATAGAAGGCCTTAGGGAAGAGGCGATAGGTGGATATACCTTGAAGATCGGAACTATAAAAACAGATGATACTGAGCTGTTATCTATAGCTGTTAAGGAAGCTTGCGGTGTATCGGAGATTGTAATCGCTGTGAAAGAAGGAACAAGGTCAAGTATAGTTATATGCGTCGGTGAAGAAGTGAAAGCGGCCGGTGCTGATGAGATCATATCCATGATCAGTAAGGAATATGGTGGAGGCGGTGGGGGAACGGAAAGGTTCGCTCAAGGCGGTGGTTTCGATGTAAACTCGCTAGAATTGGAAGAATTCATGTTGAAATCGATAAATAAAATACTCAAGTCTGAATAGATTGATTTTGGGATGCCAAATACCTAAACTATTTATAATCCTTGCTTTTCGCCCTAGAATAAAGGTGTTTGAAAATATGGAAGAACCGGTGTGTTCAATAGAAATAGCTAAAGATGGATCGTCTCTGGTTGCCAAGGTACAAAGCAAGATGGGGCGATACGTCGAATTCGAAGATAATGATATAGAAACCCTTTTAGAGAAGGTCTACGAAGACGTACAGATGGAAGTACAAGATGATTACTGGTAGAGTTGCGATCAGATCTTCAGATCTTTCCAGATGTCCGTGAACCCATCGAGTATATCATGAGGTTTGTATTTGACAAGAAGGGCGATGATCTTTTTTTCATCCACCACAGAGTATCCCTTCTTTCTACCGTATCTTTTTGACTCCAGTATATTCAATTTTGACAGTTTTTTAAGATGATATGAAAGAGTAGAAGCAGCTAGATCCATCTCCTGGTGTATCTGCTTGTGCGTCATCTTTTTGTTCTTTAAAAGCAGCAGCACTATCTTTAGTGGAACTTCTTTTCTGATTTCGAATAAGATGTCCTTATCCCTCTCTTTTACCATATCTTCGGTTGGAAAATACCGCTTGTAACCACTCTTTTTCACAGATCTAATCAGGTGATTCTTCTCCAAGAACCTTAGATGATATTCAGCTAGAGATACTGTCATCTCTAAGATATCCGCGATTTTACTCAGGTGTATTCCGGGTTGGTCAGAGACCAGCTCGTAGATATCCCTCCTGGTCTCCAACTCGAGCACATCTTTCATATTATCTCTTCAGGGTCGCCAGATATAGTAATATTAGGACAGCCAGATCTATAATTCCTGAATAGGTGAACATATCATACTCTGGTATAATCTCCATGAAAATTGAAAGGACAGAGATAGATCCTTTTATCAAGAATAGGATGAAAACTATGAAGACGAACAGAAGTTTCTGGTTCCTGTACTTTTTATATGAGAGTATGGAGATTACAGCTAGACCCAGTGAGAACACGATTATTATCCCGCTTATTATCAGATCACCTAACATCATATCATCTATAAAGGATAAGGTGTGATTTATAATTTAATCTCTCTTCCTTAAGTATATGCCCGCGGAGAATACCAAGCTGGCTGTTATCATGGTGATGGCCAGGACCGTGATCATATACCTAAAGTCGATATCATCTGTTGCTGTATACGACAGCGAGGATTCCCCAACAACTCCAACCTTTGGGTCGTGGACTATGTTCGAAGCTCGGGGGTATGAAAAGTACAAGACATCGTTCACAGGTAAGATCGACCCAATTTCATCAACAGCACTCTCAGAGATGAAAGTTACATTGACCGGCACATCTTCACCATCGCCTTTAGCTTTATTCTGCCAGCTGAAGAATCCTGAGTAGTTGTCATGTTTCAACTTGAGCCAGCTTTCGTCTTCAGCCCACTGATTCTGTTCATCGAATGTGTGTTTTCCCATCTCCTTTGGATGTTCACTTTTTACTATGGTCTTCAGACCGAGCATCGAATCTTCTGCCTTAAAATCGTAATTGATCTCGAAATCTATTTTCGATGTGTAAGGATTGATAGTATTTCCGTTCACTTCCATGAATTCACCGCCACCGACGACCCTTATCTTGAAAACAGAATCTTCAGTTCTAGTGTTAAAATTGTATACCTCTTCATCTTCATCGAATCCGATATCCTCGAAATCCTTTCCCTCTAGGACATACTCGCTTATAATCTCATCTGATCCATCGTATCTGCCATTGCCATTCGTATCCTTGAACTCGAAGATCTTTTCGATGACCAATTGAAAACTTAGTCTCAACGTTTTTGAATCTTTATTCAGGTAATATTCAAAATCGAATGTAGGCGAACCGCTTCTAAAGTCGAAATTCATGTTAACTTCATCATCTGTATTTTTATCCGTCCAATAAGAAGTGACCTCTGCGTTTTTTTCGTGTTTACCTACTTCTAAACTTCTCTTTTCGAAATCATTTCTTCCTTCTTTTACACCCTTTGGAGGTCCCTTTTCAAAATCCCTATCTGGCATGTCATCTATTCCATTTGGAGGAGAACCTTCTTGAGCGGAAACAGCCGGTAAAAAGTTGATACTGAGTGATAATAACAAGATCGTTATGATCCCCAACCCTAGGACTTTCTTTATATTCATCTTATCATCTCTATAAATAAATTGAAAGGAAAGGGGTTATTTTTTCTTTTTCACAGTCCACACGATGGCTGTAACAGCGAGAACTCCAAGAGTTACCGGCACTAAGAAGCCCGGTGCTTCGTCTTCTGCTTTAACTATAGAGATCTCGTGTTCCGAGAAAGACGGTATGTTCGTGGTTATCTCCAGAATGCCGTTGTTTCTCTCCTCAACGTTGTACTTCGCTTCATCTCCACCTTTGAGAACTTCATCAAGATCAGCTATCTTTGCTCTTTCACCGTCGAGTTCTACTCGTACTTGGTTCTTGTTCATGTCCATTGCTTCTTTGTTCACTCTTATCGTCAAAGCTGTACCGTTGGGATCTTCGCTCTGAACTCTGATCCTCATCCTGTTCTTCTCCATGGCTTTTACCTGTATATCCAAGTTCGGTCTGTACTGGACCTTGTGTGAAACGTGGTTCTCACCGTCACCTATCACGTCGATCTCTCCACCGATCTTCCTTTCTTTGATAGCTTCTTGTACTTGTTCTTTCACAACTTCATTCTGTCCCGTGTAACCAGGCGTGGTCATGAACATAGAATGGCTCGTGTTCTCCATTGACGAGTCGCCTTCTACAGTTATCACAGAATCTTCAAGAGTTGCGTTCAATGGCGTATTTATGTATCCTACGAAATCACTGGATTTTGCTTCTAAAGTGTAAGCTCTCGCAGCTCCAGTATCTCCTTCGGTTATCGTCATATCTTCTGAAACGCTGTACGATATGCTTAACGGCTCGTCATCGTAGGGGTTCACAAGCTGCATTATCGCCGTGGGATTGTTGTGTACTATCAATTTGTGGTGTGTTCCGTTCATCCAAAAAACGGCACCGTGCTGTTGAACGTCTTCTAGTGTGAAGTTATCGATGGTGACACTAGTAAATACCTCGATATACGACGTGCCATCGTATACCTCGTAATCTGTGATCATCCCCGCTTCAGCATCGTATTCGAATCTGACGAAACGACCGTCTACACTCCCGTTGTCTTCGGTGAACTGGCCGAAACAGTTCTTTTCTTCTGCCCTCTCCATGTTCTCGACGAATCCCGGTTTACCGCTACCCGGTCCTTGTCCTATCTGCCCGACGGCTGAAGCCACCGGTACAAGGACGAAGAGACCGACCATCAGTACCGAGATATATTTCATCCATTTTCTCATCTTATCTACCTCTGTAGCATATTCACCCCCTGCAGTATATAAATGGTTTATTTAAAACGATTCGAACTATTGTAAGATATTCGAATAGAATTAGTTTGATAACTAGGATTAAACATATTTAAAAGAAGATACTTGCGATGCTGATGAGGAAAACCAGGAAATACGGTGGTGATCCCTTTGATATAGCGGTCCTTCACGGCGGGCCAGGTGCCTTGGG
>CAZFVW010000102.1:0-4277 GCA_964522285.1 uncultured Thermoplasmata archaeon
TAGAGGTTTTATCCATCTATCCCACCTCTGAACATCCTATCGCCTCTAGCTCACGGTCTCTGTACATATCTCGTTCTCTCATCTTATCAGCTCTTGAATATGATCTGTAAAAAGTAATACGACTCTGGAAAAAAGCTACAACTGGATCAAACTCATTACAGGAGTTCTTCAGGCCAAACTAAATCCCTTTCTTTTCGGCTCATTATTTTAGGTTATACATGAACGGTGTATTTATGACAAATGTGTACAGTCATGTACATTTACTCGGTCTGTTTTAATCGAATTGACCAATATTTAGTGATTTTTAAGTTAATATCTAGCTCCCAACTGTTTCATCAGGACCTCTCGTAAAATTTAGAGTAACTCCATCCTATCTCGCTCTGATATTTCTCTCTTAATTCTTCTATATCCTCTCTTCCTATTTCGATCCTTCCTAAATGTTCCCTTACCTCATCAGAGGAATGATTTATAACATCCTCTATGAATTCTGACGAATCGTTCAGAACCGCTTTACCATAGGTTGAAAGGAATTCGAACGACGGACCCCCATATCTTTCTATCTCCTCGAACTTGGATATCAAGCTCAAATAAGAGATACCAAAAAAGTATGGAATACCTATAAGAACTTTCATCAACTCATCATGTTTATCTACACACATCTGAGAAACTTCCGCTCCAAATCCTTCAAAAAATCTCTTGACATGTTCCGCATCTTTTTCTCTTCCCTCTACTGGCACGACGATCACATTTTCATCTTTTAAAGTATCGACCCCCTCTCCGAACATAGGATGAGCACTCGCCACCTTGAGATGCTCAGGAAGGATCTTGTATCCATCCATAATATCTTTTTTGAAGGTGGATATATCGAAGATCATCTTATCCTCGCTGATTTCTATCTCGGCGAGCTTATCCAATATGCTCTCTATCTCTTCGCTTGGAACCGTTATAACCAAGCAATCTGAAGAGCGGCATAAGGATCCAACATAGTCGAACACCTCAAACTCCGCTTGAAAGTCACCTTTAGAATAGATACCGATCTCGTGATGTTCGCTGAACTGTTGTGCGAGTAATTTTCCCATCTTCCCGTATCCTATGATCCCTACCTTTTCTATTTTCATCCTTTCACTCCACTTCCTTGCAAGCATTTATTATCTCTTCGAAAACCTCTCTGTATCTTTCCGCTCGCTTCAAAACCTCTTGTTCTCGATCGTTATCGGTTATCGATATACCTTTTTCTCTTTTGATCTCGCCTATCTCTTTCGCTAGCGCAGCTCTCTTATCGAGAAGCTCCAGGGTCTCTTCGTCGATTTCATCTATCCTTTCTCTAAGCTCATGAATTCTTTCCAACTACACCACCTCAAAAAGTGATCTGCTAGGACCAAAGCCATCCTAGCTTCGACGATGGGGAGGGTTTTTGGTACTATGCAGGAATCGAACCTCCCCTCCAATTTTAGAATCGTCTCTTCTTTCTCTTTTAGATCAATCGTCTCTTGTTCTTTGAATATCGAAGGCGTGGGTTTGAATGCGATCCTTGCGACGATGGGCATACCGTCGCTTATTCCACCTAAAATTCCACCGCAGTGGTTAGACTTGGTTCTTATTTCACCTTCCTTGAGATAGAACTCGTCGTTCGCCTCGCTTCCTTTCATCCCGCTGATATCGAAACCGGAACCGAACTCGACTCCCTTCACTGCGGGTATAGAAAAGAAATTTTTAGATAGATCCGCAGCAAGATCTTCATCAAAGGGACCACCCAATCCTTTCACTACGTCTTTGGCGACGACTTCTACAGTTCCACCGATACTGTCGCCCTCTTTCTGAGTTTTATCCATCAATCTCTTCATACTTCGCCAGACGTCACTATCGGGACAAAAATCATAATCGTCTCTAAAAACATCTTCTAGTTCATGATGTTCATATCCCACGCCACCTATCGATCTGACGAAAGCCTTTATCTTGACATCTACAGAAGAGAGGATCTTTTTTGCAAAGTATCCAGCGATAACAGTACCTACCGCCAACCTTCCCGAGAAAACTCCACCTCCTCTGTAATCGTTGTATCCGTAAAATTTCTCTTTAGCGGTGAGATCGCTATGGCCGGGCCTCGGCTTATCTTTTATCTTCTCATAAAAGGAGGAATCTACATCCTTATTTTTTACCACAGCGGTTATGGGGGCCCCGGTGGTGCGACCGTCGAACACGCCCGATAATATCTCCGGTTCGTCCTTCTCTTCTCGGTCTGTAGAGAATTTTTTAAGACCTTTTCTCCTTTCAAGATCGATCTTCATCTCTTCTTTTTCGACTTCTATTCCAGGGGGACAACCCTCTATCAAGACTCCAACCACTTTACCGTGGCTCTCTCCAAACAACGAAAACTTCAGTTCTTTACCTTCCATGTTTTATCACCTTCTCTAGATATTCGTAAAAATTCGGATAAGATTTACTGACGCAATCAGACGCGATGATCTCACTTTTTCCCTCGGCACCCAGGGCGGCGATAGTCAAAGCCATCGCTATCCTATGGTCTCCTCTAGGGTCTAGTGTAGCTCCTTTCAATCCGCTTTTTTTCACTTTGATACCGTCCTCTAATTCCTTTACATCGGCGTCCATCTTTTTAAGATTCCTCACCATATTTTCTATCCTGTCACTTTCCTTGTATCGAAGTTGTTCCCCGGTGAGAACCGTTTCACCCTCGGAATGAACTCCCAGTACCGACAGGATGGGGAACAGGTCGGGAAAATCATTACAGTCACACTCTATCCCTTGCAAGTCCTTCTTCACCACGCGGACCTGATCTTCTTTAGCAGTCACGTCCGCACCGAATCTTTGGAGTATATCTATCATATTGCTGTCAGCTTGAACGCTGTTCTCCTGCAGTTTTTTTACCGTCATATCTCCGAACAATGCCCCGGCGGCGAGAAAAAAAGCCGCGGAGGAATAATCTCCTGGTATCAAAAAATGCGTCGGCTCTATTTCTCCTTCGACATGAAATATATCGAGCTCTTTTTTTATTCTAACGCCCGATCGCTCCAAAACTTCTATGGTCATATCTATGTAAGGTTCCGAAACTAGTTTATCGGTAATTTTTATATCTAAACCTATTTTGCTTCCTACGTACATGAGCGCGGTGATGAACTGAGAAGACACTTCTCCACTTATCTCCACTTCGTTTCCCGAAGGAGGTCCTTCTATTTCAACGGGAAGCCTACCGTTTTTAGAGCGAGTTTTTACGTCTAGCTGGTCGAGAGCGTCCAGAAGAGGTGTCATGGGCCTCTCTCTGAGTCCTTCCGCTCCGTCGATAATGCATCGTCCTTCCGCTAACGAGGCTATACCGAGAGCGATCCTAGCGGTCGTCCCGGATTCACCCGCATATATCTCCGCTTTGTTTACCTTCCCGTCGTTTTTTATCCTTCCCCAGTCGCATTCAGCTCCGAACTCCCTGGCAGTTTCAAGTGTATATCGGGTGTCATCACACTTCAAAGGATTCTCGAAGGTAACGACCCCGTCGGTCAAAAGTCCCAGGAAAAGGACACGGTGAGTGTAGCTTTTCGACGGAGGTGCCTTTAATTCTCCCGACACGCTCTTCACAGGCTCGATGATCATCTTGTGGATACCTCCATGGTCTTTCCTAACCGCCTCCACACTTCTTTGACTCTACTCGGTTCTTCCGTTATAGAATAGACGGCGGGTCCCGTCCCGGATAGACCGACGACATCACTATATTCCAGCACTTCCATCATAGGTTCCGTATCATAACCTAAAAAGGTGGAGTAAACCAGCCCGTTCAAAAGACTAGCTTTTTTCCATTCGCCATCTAGAGCGAACTTGAAGATGAGATCGACATAAGACCGTATTTTGTCAAAATCGACTTCTTTCAATGAGTTCGTGAGGACAGTTTCTTCCGGTATCAATATCACCGCGGGATCCTTTTCAATATTTTTTTCTATAAGCACCTCCCCTTCGAGGTTGTTCGTCAAACACAGCCCTCCAAAATATGAGGCATAGGCATCATCTAAGGCACCGGTAACGGTCACACCCGCCATCCTGCTCGCCTCTATGCCTATCTCTATGATATCCATGTCATCTATATTCATATCTAGTGATTCAACTATAGCTTTCGCCACGGCGTTGGAGACCGCGGAACTGCTTTTCAACCCTTTTCCTATCGGGATCTGGGACTCGATGAAGAACTCGATACCGAACTCTTCATCCGATCTTTCTTCGATCACCTCTTGAATACACCTTATCAATTCAAAATCAGTGTATCTCTTATCTTC
>CAZFVW010000102.1:4287-6457 GCA_964522285.1 uncultured Thermoplasmata archaeon
ACTTTTATCTCGCCTTTCAAACCTTTATCGATGATATTGACCTCCGCCTCGACTTCTAGATCGATGCCGAAGGCGCTGCCTTTTCCGGCGGCTATAGCGTTTACCACCGTCAAGGCCCCGTGAGCGGTACATTTCATTTTCTTTCCTCCGTGACGATCTTTCTTAAACGTTCTGGACCCGGTTCGATACCGGTCCATATCTGAAATGCCTTTACGGCCTGATATATCAGCATCCAAAGACCGTCGACGGTCCTGCACCCAACTTGCTCAGCATCTTTCAACAGTTTCGTCTTCAAAGGTGTATACACGATATCGAAAACCACTGTATCTTCCTTTAAATATGACGAGTCGATCGGCGACCTTTCTTCATTCATACCGACGGAGGTGGCGTTGATCAGGATATCCGATCTTTCCAACTCTCTTTCCAGCGTTCTCTTTTCGAGTCTTCCAGTCTCGACTCCGAATCTTTCCAAATCTTTTGCTTTTTTCAAAGTCCGGTTGAGCACGGTGACCTTTGAGGTTTCTGCCAGTTCGTATGCGATAGCTCTCCCGGCACCGCCCGCCCCAAGCTGTAATATCTTTTTGTTTTTGATATCTGTGAAACGTTCTAACGCTCTTTTAACCCCGATGCCGTCGGTATTATATCCCATGATCTTACCACCGCATTGTACCACCGTATTCGTACTTCCTATCTTTTCTACATCCTCGTCCAACTCGTCCAGATGATCCACGATCTCCAACTTGAACGGTTTGGTGACATTGACGCCCTTTAACCTTTTGTTTCTCAGTTTTTTTACAACGGAGTCTAGTCCGTTCACGTCGAACAACCTGTATTCGGCCTCGATATCATGTTCGGCGAAGAGCGTGTTGTGGATGTCGGGGCTTAACGAATTTTGGATCGATCTCCCTACCAACCCGTAGATTTTATTCATCAGCCAACATCTCCTTTATCCGCTTCAGTTCTTTCACCGATAATTGCCCCGGAGCTGTATCAGAACCCAACAGACTTCCATAGGTCATCGGACAATATTTTAGGCTGAATATCCTGGATATCATACCTTCTTCACCCATACAGAACGAGATCAAGTCTGGTCTGCCCAAAACGAATTCCAATATCTTAGAGTTATCCCATGGACTATTACAAAAGGTCACTATCTTAATCAGATCAGGGCCCTTGTTCTTCATCTTTTCGTAAATATTATCTAACCGATCGAGGTCCGGTGTCTTTTCAAAATCGTGGTAAGATATTATCGATCCGGTCGATGTACCTTCTATGCGGCCCAAGACTCCATCCAATATCTCCGAGCCGAGTTCTATATCTATGAAAGAGGGTTCTATAGTCAAAAATTCCTCGAATATTTTCAATCTCTCACCTTCCGGTATTTTTTTGACTCCTCCTTCTTTTTCTCGCCTGACAGTGATGATCAATCTGTCCTCTATCTCGGCTAGATCGGCCGTATTGTAATCTTCCAGGGCATCGACTCTCAGTTCGAATATTCCGTTCCCCGAACTCTTGACGATCTCGGCGAATTCCTCCGTATCTTTCACGAATGTTGTACCGATTATTTCAGCCATATCAAACACTCCTTTTTGTCCTTCTCAGACCTTTCAAGATGAGTTCATCGCCGACCTCTTTTACCTCCACTTCACCGATGCTTTTCGGGAGTACCATCACAGTCTCGTCGAACCAGTTCTTCTTGTCGTCTCTCATAGATGCTAATATCTTTTTGGGGGTGAAGTCGTGCTGACTGGGCAGATCGAATCTATCCAATAGGTCCTTCGTTATCCCAGGATCGAAATCAAACATATCTTCTGCGATGATGGAGTTGACCATCAATCCTTTGGATACGGCTTCACCGTGTTTTATCTCGTAGTTTGAGAGTTTTTCTATACCGTGTGCGACCGTGTGTCCCAAATTTAGGACTCTTCTGATATCGTTCTCCTCTAGATCTTTTCGGACTATCTTTGTCTTGAATTCCGCGCATCTTCTGATGAGTTCCACACCCAATCTTCTATCGTCTTCTCGCAACAAGTCATAGATGTCTTCTGTCAGGTGTGCATACTTGAGGATCTCACCGAATCCGTTTCTGATCTCTTTTTCGGGTAAGGTATCGAGGAATACAGGGTCGATAAGCACGAAATCTGGTTCATAAAATGTGCCGATCATGTTC
>CAZFVW010000103.1:0-6332 GCA_964522285.1 uncultured Thermoplasmata archaeon
TTTGTTAAAAACCCCCGAGTATTTGGAATTTTCAATATCCAAACACTACGGGGCTAATATGCTTATCAGCTTGAACTCTTGAGGCTCATATAGTAAGTAATTTAAAACCTTATTGGTTTATTTTTGTTATTATGGAAATCACATTTAAATATGAATCTGTTTATTACACACGAGAGACAATGAAGATGTTAGAGGTGCTACTGATCGCGTTCATTTCGACAATCTTATCGATAATAACTTGGTTAAGCATAATCCTGGTGATGGGAGATAACGCAGGGATATTCGAATCATACCTTTCGATATTGATATTCCCTCCAATATTTGCAGGTCTTCTGTTATACATAAGATATAGAAGAAGACGAAGAACCATGTAACATTTTAGTATGAGAACCTTTTTGGTAAATCAATATGGAACTCTCTGAATTCGATTACGACTTGGATAAAGACCTCATAGCACAAAGACCTGCACAGCCCCGAGATGAATCAAGATTGTTCTATCTAGGATTAGATAGAAGAGAGCACCTCAGATTTAAGCAGCTACCAGAACTCCTGAAACCGGGAGATGTTCTTGTGAAGAACAGATCCAAAGTCATACCCGCTAGAGTGGAGGGTAGAAAGGATACCGGTGGAAAGGTAGAGATACTTTTTTACAGGCAGAAAGAGGGTGGATGGGAGTGTTTGGTCAAAGGCAGTAATATCAAAGAAGGTAGGAAACTCTTCGTCGAAGGACACGAGATCGATATCGTTAAGAACATATCTGGAGGGAAATACCTCTTAGAATGTGAAGAAGCTGAAGATCTCATGCAGAAATACGGGTCGATGCCAACACCTCCGTATATAAAAGAAGATCTACAAGCGGATGAAGAATACCAAACGGTTTATGCGGAAAAAGAAGGATCCGTAGCAGCGCCCACGGCGGGATTCCATTTCACTGAAGATATAATTAAAGAGGTCGAAGATATAGGCGTAGAGGTCTACGATATTATTTTACATGTAGGTCCCGGTACCTTCTTACCTGTCAGGAGAGATGATATCGAAGAACATCAGATGGGTGAGGAATACTACGAAGTAAGTGAGGAAGCAGCTGAAGCTATAACATCTGCTAATCAAGAAGGAAGGCGCGTCATCTTAGTCGGAACCACAACCGTCAGAGCTTTAGAAACAGTATCAGATAAAGGTGAGGTACACCCTGGGCAAGGTTGGACAGACCTGTTCATCTACCCTGGTTATGAGTTTCAATCGGGGATGGACCTGCTTTTAACGAACTTCCACTTACCCAAATCCACTCTTCTTATGTTGGTCAGTGCATTCGCTGGAAGAGAGAGGATATTAGATGCTTATGAACAAGCGGTGGACAAGAACTATAGATTTTACAGTTTTGGAGACGCTATGCTTTTGGAGAAGAAAAGATGATCGATCTCAAGATAAAGAGTGAAGAAGGACGAGCTAGAACGGGGAAACTAGAAGTCGATGGTAGAGAAGCTGACACTCCTTTCTTCATGCCTGTAGCTACGAAAGCTTCTGTGAAGACCCTTCTCTCCAAGGACCTTGAAAAGATGGGTTACGAAGCCCTGATCTCAAATATGTATCACCTTCTCATGAGACCTGGTGTGGATATCATAGAGGATATCGGGGGTCTCCACGAATTCATGAATTGGGATGGGATCATATTCACCGACAGCGGCGGATTCCAGATGATAAGAAAAGGCTTCGATAAGGATATCGGTCAGGACGGTGTAAATTTCAAGTCCGATATCGATGGAAAGGAGTATCACCTTACACCAGAGATGTGTGTCGAGCTTCAGGTAAGGTTAGGGACGGATGTAGCTATGTGTTTAGACCATTGTCCCCATCATGATTCAGATATAGATACGATCGAGGAATCTGTTGAAAGAACGACTAGATGGGCGAAAAGATGCAGAGAAACACACGAGAACGTTTTCGCTATATCTCAGGGTGGTACTGTCCCCGAACTGAGAGAGAAAAGCTGCAGAGAATTGGTCGAAATGGATTTTCCTGGGTACGCTATCGGTGGTCTATCTATCGGTGAAGCGAAGGAAGATATGTACTCTATGATGGATATCTGCGACAGGATATATCCCGATGATAAACCAAGATATTTCATGGGGCTGGGTTCACCTGTTGATATTTTGGAAGCTGTAGAACGAGGTGTGGATATCTTCGACAGCGCATATCCCACGAGAAATGCCAGACATGGGACCGTTTTGACCAGCGAAGGTAAAGTGAATATAAGTAACGGTATGTACAAAGATAAAGATGAGCCCATGGATCCGAACTGTGATTGTCCCATCTGTAAGAATTACAGCTCATCATATATCAATCACCTATATAGATCCGACGAACTTAGCTGGATGAGGATGACCTCGATCCACAATCTGTATTTTATGAGTGAACTGATGGAAAATATCCGTGCTAGTATAGAACAAGATAATTTTAATATATTTAAAGAAAATTTTATCGAAGAATACAAGTAAGATTTTTATCCTCCATCTCTATTACTAAATCATGGCAGGACGATGTATTCGGTGTGAAAAGGATATCGAAGATATATCTTTACTCTGTAGTGAATGTGCCGAGGAAAGATTTAGAAACAACCTATTTTGGGTTATTATCAGTCCTGTTATCGGTTCACCAGTTATAGATAGATATAAAAAAGATTCAGAACCGACATTGACTATAGGTGAAAGACCCGGAGACGAGATGATATATCAGGAAGGTCTAAAAACCTTAGAGGAAGTTGAAGAGATCGAAAAGAATTTTGATCGGGAGAGTAAAAAGGACGCTTTGAACCGTTTGAATACCATATTGGCGGAATTGGGCGTTGTTAAAGAACTCGATTTCGATAAGTATCTCTTCTCCCGGGACGATGTCAAGATATTTTCTGAGATATTCTATCTACTCGAGGATAAAGATTCTACCGTTGAAGATGAGGACAGGGTACCTAACCTGTATCTACGGATGGCAAACGTATTTTTCTACGCCATGAAACAAGCTGACACCAGTGCTTTTCCACCTGAACTCAGAAATAAATTGAAGAGTGATTTCACCGACGAAGCTGAAAGATATTATAATAAAGCCATCGAGTTTTCTGAAGATGATCATTTCCCCTTCTATAATCTAGGTAAGTTGTTATACAGGATCGGGAGATATGAGGAAGCTAAGAAAAAATTTGAAAGAGCTCTAAACCTCCAAAAAGGAGATTATGATCTAAAGATAGAGATGGTAAAAACACTCCAGAAACTGGAGAAATTGGACGATGTCGAGGACCATCTCGATAAGTTAGTGGAGATGTATCCTGAAAAACCCGAGGTATGGTATCTTTACGGGGAACAATCCAAGTTACGCAACCGATGGGGTGGTGCTGTACAATTCTTCAATCAAGCCTTATCTAAGGACGAAGATCATCTGCCGAGCTTATTGGGAAAGGGAAAAGTTCTGTTGGAAAATAACAATTACAGAAAAGCTGACAAGATCTTCGACAGATACATAAAACTAAAAGAAGACAATCCCGAGGTTTGGTTGGGGAAGGCGAGAGCTCTTGATTCACTGAGCAAATGGGGAGGAGCACTTCAATGTATCAATGAGTGTATAGCCTTCGATTCACAGATAGAAGAAGCGTGGACTCTGAAAGGTGACATCTTGAAGAGCCAGAAATACTACGAAGAGGCGATAGAGAGCTACGAAAACGCCTTAAAATTAAATCCTGATTCTGAAAAAGCTAAGAGATCTATAGAAGATTGTAGGAATAAGATTTAGTAATAAGATTTAGTAATACGCAAAAAATGATACACCAAATCTTACATCGGCCATTTCCATTTTAATAGTTCTACTATCACGATCATGCCTATAGCTATACCTAGAACTATCCTGTGGTCTATCTTAGGGCCTTTTGAATCTTCTTCGTCGAAGTAACGCATCAAACCGGCTGCGGATTGAAAACCGCCTCCACTACTGCCTCGTTTCGCTGACATATGTATCACGATTTAATGTTAACTTATATAAGCATTTTGTCTGTATGATATATCTGTGTTATCTAAGTTTTGTGCCGTCCTCCATGGTAACAACAGCTGTAGAACCACTAACTTTTACCAGGTCTTGCAGGGCTTGAGCATACTCTTTACCGCTGGAATCTAACAGTTTTTCGATATATTCTACCATGAATTCTCCAGAATCAACTTCACTCTCGGTATACTTCCACTTTTTTGAGCTTCCTTTACCTAAAGCGATCAAGAAACCATAAGCGATCGATTTGACCCGCGTATCGGTGAGATTCATACCGTCTATCTTCTTGACTATAGCTTCCTCACCTTCTGTCTTATACGTCAGTACCAAGTCATGGACGAACTTTGCTTTAGGCGGTAGTTCTTTGAATTCAGGTATCTTTTCTAACTCCCTATTGACCTTTTTTATCCTCCTGGCTTTCCTGAGAGAATCCCTAGGTAAGGTCTCATTTTCTTCCCCCTCCTTATAGATCTTTTCGGCGGTTTTTTCATCCCTAGTGATCACAGTAAGGATATCTATACCCTCAGTTTTCCATACCCTCTTTAACAGTTCATTCACGGTCCCCTCCTCCAGGACTATCCCATCCCTTGATTCTATGGCTTTCTTGATAGCCTCAGCTTCCCATTCATCGTAATCGAATTTTCTCAAGAATGAGCCCATATCGTTCCCATAGCATACCCCGTCTACAGCATAGATGTCATTTTGCTTCTTTTTCTTCTTCCAACCTATGTCATCGATCTTTTGGACTAAACTAATGTCGCTTATATTGTTATTATAATAAGATTCTAAGACTTTATCCGGTAAAGAGATACGATTCTCGTTCTGGCAGCTACTGCAATCCGCTCTGCATCTCATCTTGTAAACGGTTTCTATTGAAAAAGAAGCGGTGTTATCTTTGGATATCATCCCTTTTGAGATGTAATGGAATAGGTTCGTATCACCTCTAGCACATCTGTCACAGATAGAGAATTTTATGCCGGCTCCCTTCCACCGCAGGATGAAGTAAGACCTATCGCGGTTCTTCGTAGTATGTCCACATGTATAGACTCCCTTGGATTTCTTGATCTTGTAAGGGAAATCGGAGATCACGTTCTTTACATAATCCTTGGGTGGATCGTCTTTCTTTCCGGTACACACTACATCACCGTTCCAAGAGAAAAAATAATAACCCTTATCGGCTTCTTTGGAGTAAGCTAAAAGCCTAAGAGTCGGATCATCGAAATGTTGTATGCCTATCAATCTTTCTTTCGTTGCATCTCCCCTTTTAGCGTACGATATCTCGCCCCCGGGTGTTTTCGCTCTTGCCAGCAGCGGGGCTTCTTCCTTCAATGCTAATAGTAATGTTCCTGCAGTGGCTTTTGATAGATCTGGACCTCTTTTTGAATATTTTTTTAGTTTGTCCTCGTTATCCTTGTACTTTGCGATCTTCTTTATCTTCCTTTTTGCCCTTCCGAACTTACAAAGAAAACAGCTGTCTTCACATTCTGGTATGACCTTCATAGGGTCCTTTGCAAGTACCTTCGCGGACTCGATCAGTTTCTTCTCTTCTACACGACTGGCCCTTTTTGGTCCTCTTCTGAACATCGACATAGGTAGTTACTCCAGTTGCTCTTTATGTATTAATCTTACCGTTATTACCTATTCATCCGGAAAAGCCGACGATATTTTTCTGAACTATTCACTCGTCTTTGATATACAATCCGACTGGTTTATTGGTATACTTATCGGCTTCCCTAGCTTTTACTATCTTTTCTGCAACGGCTTTTTTATTGGGTAATGATTTCGGGCTTTTTACACCTTCATCTTCGGCTATCTCGTTGAGTTCTTTTCTAGTATATTTATCGACTAACTCTTCTACATCGTCCATATTACCGCTCAATAATATTACATACGGTTATATCATATTTTGGTTTTATAAATGGGTTTGATGGCATATCTAGGAAAAAAATATAACTATCGATTCACTCACAACATTTGGTATAATGGAGAAGATATGGACCGAGAAGTACCGTCCAGATAGGCTAGACGATGTCTATGGACAGAAAAAAGTCATAGAACGGATGAAAGCATACGTAGCGAAAGAGAGCATGCCACACCTTCTTTTCGCAGGCCCGGCGGGAACTGGGAAAACAACATCCGCTATCGCTCTTTCTAAAGAACTATTCGGAGATACATGGGGTGCCAATTTCTTCGAACTTAACGCCAGCGATGAGAGAGGTATAGACGTTATACGGAACAAGATAAAGGAGTACGCTAGAACTACATCACTGCGCAATCCGTACGATGCTGGCGTGTTGTCCGGCGCAGAT
>CAZFVW010000104.1:0-6302 GCA_964522285.1 uncultured Thermoplasmata archaeon
CTGAAACAACGACTAAAACCCTTTTATTTTTCTTCATTATGGGGCCGTAGGGTAGCTTGGTCCATCCTTCTACCGTGGGGCGGTAGGAACCCGAATTCAAATCTCGGCGGCCCCACCATACCCTTTTTTAAGAACTTCTCCGAAATGTTAAAGTAGCTCAATTTACTTGAGAGCTTGCGATTATCCATGGTAGATCAAGATCCTGAAAAGAAAGATCCATTTTCACTCATGGTAGAAGAGTTAGGTGACATGGGTCCTATGGGAAAGGGGATCGTTAAAACCGCCCTCGAGAAGAAGGGGATCGCACCGACAGAGGCCAACATATCCGATTTTAAGAACGAAACTGTGAAACAGCACATAATAAGTTCGCTGGCCATGTTCCTCGGTCAGAAAAACGCCAAGAAGAAATATATACATATAGTCAGGAGGATGGGTGATCGACATGCATGATATCGCTTTCTATGGAAGAACGATATTCAGCTTTGCTCTCTTCTTGATATTAGCTATCATCATATTTATGTTCTACAGGGAAGTCAAGAAAAGGAATATCGTACTCTGGAGCGAACTCAGTAAAAAACTACTGATCGTAGCCGGGCTTTTCTTGGGTGCAGGGATAACCCAGAATACGGTCATGTTCAATGAAAGCTTCCATGATCTTTCTTTTCTCATAGCTAGTATGTTCTACTTGGGTATCGCTGTAGTTACGATAATCATAATCAGAGATCTAGGTGAGAAGATGATAGCGATAACGGGGGTGAAAGAATGAGTTATATTTTAGATATTTATACCGAGGTCGTGCTGGTCATATCCGTCGCGGTCTTCCTTTACGGGGGTTACATGAGTTTCGATTACTACAATAAGATACCTAAAAGCCCCTTCTCCAAGATCATAAAAAATCTAGGCGCTGCTTTGTACGTAGGTGGTGTTTTCCAAGCATTCTGGGTTGTCTACCTTTTAACAGATAGAGCCTTCATCATGCTTGGATGGGCTATCGGGTTCTTCGCTACGCTCTTCTTTATAATCTACTTGGTAGCGGTGGCTATTAGTCTCAGAGATACGCTCAAGACCATCGAAGACATGACGACGTAGAGTCCCCAAATAATTTAATCGTCAAGGATAAAAAATACCTATATATAGGTATAAATAGCAGATATATATCTATGTCGAAAGATATTAAATATCCTCCGTATTTTTTATAGTTAGATATAGATGGAGACCCGAAAAGTACAGAGAACAGGCAAGTCCACTTACATCATATCATTACCTAAACCCTGGGTCGAGAAGATAGGTATCAACGTGGGTGACAGCGTTGGACTCATACCCCTCTCCGACGGGACAATTTTGTTGAACCCTCTCATCGGTGACAAAGACAGGAAAAAGATCAGGGAATATATGATCAGGGTGAACGACGACGATACGGATAAATTAGCCAGGATGGTCATAGGTTCTTATCTAGCAGGGTATGATAAGATAAAGATCAAGCACGAAGAAAGTTTTACCAGCAGCATGATAAGGGAGACCAGAAGATTGCGTAAAAGCATCATCGGTCTAGAAGTGATCAGCGAGACCGACGAATCCATCGTCATGAAAGATTTCCTGGATTCGAGTGATTTTTCCATCAACAAAGGGGTGAAGAGGATGTACTCCATCATCTACGACATGTTCCTCAAAGTCATAGCTTCTTTTGAACAAAAAGACGTTTCGTCACTAAAGGAGATAATAGAAAAAGACGACGAGGTGGACAAGCTCCACTGGATGATATGTAAACAGTATAACAAACTGCTGGACGACGTCTATTTCGCGGAAAAGATGGGCATGGAACCCAAGGAAGCACTGGGTTTTCTCTTAACCTCGAACTACCTCGAACGGATAGCCGACCATATAGCCAAGATAGCTCATAACACAATCGACTTAACGGATGAAGATGAGATACCCATATCGAAGGACCTACTCTCGACCGCTGACGATGTCCTCGAACTCTTCAACCTTTCTATAGACGGTCTTTATGAAAGAAACTTTCAGATGATGGATGAAGTTCTAAAAAGGTCGGATAATTTAGAACACCAGATAGGTGAGATAAAACACGAGATAGTCAGCATCGTTGAAGATCCGAATATATTGATATCCATCGCATACATAGCAGATAGTCTTTACCGCATACTCTCTTATTCTAAAGATATCGCTGAAGTGGCTATAGACCACATCATAGTAACAGAATAATTATCGAGCAGCGGCGCCGACCTTGTCTTTTTTCTCGATGACCTTCTTCTTCCAGATCCCGGTACTAAGCAGCACCAGCGCTACAAGAGCTGCGATAACATTGCTCGTAGCCATGCCTATCCAGACGCCGTCCGACTGCCATCCCAGATATAAGGCAAAGAGGAATGCCAGTGGAACTCTCAAACCCCACAACCTGACCAGATTCAGACCCATCTGGTACTTGGTGTGACCCGAACCCTCAAACACCGCGTTGACTCCCCGGAACACCCCGAAGAACGGCATGCTCAGCGAGAATATCAACAAAAATCTGGTCCCGATGCTGATGACCTCTGGATCCTGGTTGAAAAAGATGATGAATTCCGTTCTGAATAAGAATAGAACCAGCGTGAAGACGGCCATTATCCCTGCAAGCGTCATCAGACCTTTCTTCACCACATCTTCAGCCCTATCTTTCTTATCCGCCCCGAGATTCTGACCTATCATGGTGCTCATGGCCACCGCCAACCCGCCCATGAATATGAACATCAGACCCAATATCCTGTCGCCGGCGTTATAACCGGCCAGCGCGGCGGTGCTGTTATCCACTCGTGCGATTATAAAAGTCAACAACACGAAACCCAACGCCGTACCACTGTTGCCGATGGAAGCCGGTGCTCCGATCTTGAGATATTTCTTCAACCTTTTCACGTGAGGTTTCATGTTCTTCAGTTTCAGATGGATGCCCACCTTGCCGTTGAACAGCAGGTAAAGAGCTACGGCGGCTGCGGCGGCTCTTGTAATTACGGTAGCGAAAGCAGCACCGAATATCCCCCACTCTGGAAATGGTCCTATCCCATAGATGAAAAGCGGATCCAAGATGATGTTCGAGCCAACGGATAATAGAGTCAGTTTCATAGGCGTTATCGTGTCCCCGTAGGCCCTCAACAAAAAGGCGAAGGCCATGTAAACGAACATGAACGGTTGACCCAGAAATATGGTCCTAGTGAACCTGATACCTTTCTGAGCTACCATGGGATCGTCTATGATCACCGTGTTTATCAACGCAGGTGTGATCACGAATCCTATTATGGCGACAGCACAAGAGAATATCAGGAAGAACAGCATCAACTGGCCGGCGTCTTTATCGGCTTCCTTGAACTGTTTCGCACCGATATGCTGAGAGACCAGAGCGATGGCAGCTACCCCGAACCCAGTGCCCACCGAAACCATCAACCAGATCAATGGGAAAGAGATCTGCGTAGCCGCCAATGCTTCCTTCCCCGCTTCCTTCCCCATGTTGCCGAGCCAGTATGTATCAGTCAAGTTGTAAGCTGTCTGCAGCACCGACTCTAACATTATAGGCCATCCTAGAAGGAAAAGCGTCGGGATGATCTTCCCGCCGAGTATATCGGGTTTTTTAAACAGGTCTCTAAGTCTTCCGTCAGTCACGGTTCCCTCTATCCCATTCCTTATTATTTATACGTTTGCATGCCCATACAAGCGTTGTTAGATCCATTTAAATGTCTACAGATACATATAACCGCTACTAGCTTAAAAAAGTGATGAAAAGTAAAGGGGGGTGGGAGGGTGTTATCTTGATATTGGTTGGTATAGCACATCGATATATAAATTTTTTCATCCATACATCATGTCGGTGCTTCGGTTCTCCTTCTTCTTGTTCTTCTGTCTCTTGCTCTTCTTGTGCTTGACGGCTTTCTCCTGCACCGGGTTCGTACCGTGAAAACTTATGTCCGACCTTTTCAACCTAAGATACTTCTTATCCGGAAGCTCCTCGATCTCGACTATCCCTCTCGAAGCTAGTCCCTTGACCACCCTCTCGATCTTTCTCTCGGATGTACGCAGTTCTCTAGCGACCTCTTTCAACGTTATCGGTTTTCCTTCCATCAAAAGCTGGATCACCTTCGCTTCTAGGGTATCGCTGTCCACTTGTACTGGAATGATCCATCACCCGAAATAAGAACTTCTAGAAGTGTCTTTCTCGTCGTCTTCCTCTTCCTCGACCTCTTCTATGATATCGATGTGTATGACCATGTGGCTCGGGATGATCCTGATCTTCCCGGGTTCTTCATGTGAATCGTCGAGTTCCATACGCAGGGCCTGGTCTCTACCCATGGTCAGATATCCTCGGAACGTTCCACTGGTCTCCAAGGTCTCCTCACGACTATGTAGTGATCTTATCATATATTTAGAACCGATGGTCAACCTGTCTTGTACCTTCTTCTTGTTACCCATATCTATCCCTCTGAAAGTTCTATTATCTTGTCTATTGTCTGTCTATACCTTTTCAAGCTGGATTCTATGTTCGCTTCGGTCACGTGCCAAGCCGTTCGGAAATCGCCCTTCCTCAACTTGTAACCTTTTTTAACAACCTCTCCACCGTCGTCCTCGACTATCTCTTCGGATTCCAACAGATCCATATTCTTGAGCTTGTTCAGATGCCTGTATATCGTCGGTTTGGATGCCTCCAATCTAGCCGACAGGTCATCCACTGTCATGGGTTCTTCAGGTTCTTTCAGCAAGAATTCAGTCCACATCTTGAAAGGCACGCTATCGTAGAGTTCTTCACCCGTTTTCCTACCGGATAGATAACCGATATCTAGTAAAAATCTCTCCAAGATCTCGTTCAGATCGTCTGAAACTTTTGGTGTATGGCTGGATACCTTTATTTCGAAGGACATGGTCAATCCATATATTCCTCTAATATAACATTTACCCACATATCTTAATTTATTTAACAACCGAGTTTATTAATTAATATTTATATTTCTGTCAAAAAACTAAAAGAACAAGAATAATATAGGGGTAAACGATAGTTTGATAATATGTCCAGTACGAAAGATATGATCCATGTCAAATTCTTTTCATCTCTCAGAGAGGTGGTGGGTACCAGAAAGACGGATCTAGAGATCGAAGTAGGTACCAGGGCGTCGGATCTGATGGACATATTGGCTGAGAGATACCCGGCTCTGAAAGATTACGATAAACAGGTCATCATCGCGGTCAATAAAGAGGTGAATAGAGAAGACGTAGTTTTGAAGAACGGTGACGAAATAGCGTTGATGCCTCCGGTTACCGGTGGCTGAGAGTAATAATATACTAAACATACTTATATGAAAAAACTCAATAGAGAGTCTGTTCGATGATGAATAGGAAGATAACCTTTGTTTGTATCCTACTGATGTTAACCTGGCTGGTCCCCCCTGTATTTTCAACTGCAGATGCAGAAACAGTCCAGGGTTTGACGGTCCAGGAAGGTGAACGAGAGAGTTATTCTTACCAAAAGCTGATCGTAGAGGGAGATATGTCCATAAAGGGCACTCTAGAGTTAAGGGACGTTCAGCTCATACTGGACAGTTCTGAAGGAAACACGTTCAAAGTGGAAGAATCGGGCACTCTCAATATCCGAAATTCTAATATAATATCTTATCAAGACTATGTAAAGAGGGAGATAACCTACAACCTCTCCGAGGGGTATAATATGGTCTCCTTTCCGTTCCTCAGAGAAGATGACTCCACACGTTCGGTTCTATCACCATTTGAGGGAAGTTATGATATAGCTAGATGGTACGATGCGAAAAGAAATGTATTTCCGTCTTATATGCCTCACCGTTCGGAAGTTTTCAACGACCTTGATAGTATAGATGAGCACATGGGTATAGTCCTCAATGTCACCGAGCCTATAGAGGTAACTACAGGTGGTTACATACCAAAGAAGATATCTTGGGAACTCTACGAGGGGGATAACTGGATATCCTATCCTTACACCGAGTCCAAGATCGCTTCCAACGTTCTATCTGAGATAAGTGACGATATAGAAGCTATCAGGACACAGACCTCCGGGGGAAGCGGCAGCGATTGGGAAGAGATATCGATGTCAGATACGATGTATCCCGGAAAAGGGTATAATATAGACATGTTGAATCACACCAATCTGACCTTGGATGTTTCTTACGGTATCTCGGAGGACGGGGCTTCTAATATGGATGAAACAGGAGGTATGAACCTGGAATTCATGAGAGGGAGTTCAGGAAGTATTATAGACACAGAGATAAAGGGAAGCGGGATGGAGATAGGCAGACCAG
>CAZFVW010000105.1:0-6219 GCA_964522285.1 uncultured Thermoplasmata archaeon
TCCCTGTGATCCACCTTACCATCTTTGATCCTATCATGTAGAGAACCAGCGACGAAAAACCTTGAGATGAATTCTAACGGGATAAGGTAGTTGGTTGTATTTTGATCTATCTCGTCGTAATCGTCTATGACCTCTACCTTATTAACCTTCATATTCTGGTCATCGATGATATCGATAAAATGTGTCTTCAGTCCAAGCTCTTCTGTTCTTTCGAACCAATAAGCTGAAGTCTTGCACAAAGTTTCTCCCTTCTTCGGGATATCCGAAGGGACTACCTTGTCGAACACAGAAATGTTATTTGTGAAAAAGAATTCTAAATGACCTCCTCCGACATCGTAAACTTCCTTTACCTTTCCTTTCCTAATTAGCTTTTTCATCTGAGAGCACCCAGTAAGTAGCGGATTAAAAGTGAATTTCTATTTAACATTTATGTAATCGTGAGAGTTGAAATACTCATTGATTAATCTTTCCCATCTTTCTCAAGGAATATTTTCGCTTCTTTTAGAACATCTCGAGCGTTCTTGAATGTTAATTTATCCATTGCTTCATCATACGGTAACCATGTATGACCTTGATGTTCTCTAGATATCCTGACCCTTTCCTTATCGGTCTGCCCTAATAGATATATTACCTGTTTATGGGACAGCTCTCCCATCTTTTTATAAAAGTAATCGATGGTTTCTTTAAAACCTGGTATCAACTCGAACTCATCTTCCTTAACACCGGTTTCTTCCCTGAGTTCTCTAACAGCTGCATCTTTTTCCGTTTCATTCTCTTCTATATGACCTTTAGGATAATCCCAATGTCCTGCTGGATAGTGCAATAAAAGGTACTTTCTTACTTCGTCGTCTCTAAACAATAATACTCCTGCTGATCTTTCTTCCATATTATTACCCGTATAAAGGTGGATGTGCGGTTCTATGTTCTATATCCTTCTGTGCTTTTTGCGTCTGGGAAACAAGTTTAGAATATTGTTTTTCCAACTGTTCAGCACTTTCTATCAATGAATCTGTTTCTACTTCGATATCTTTAAACCTTCCAAATTTTTCTAATAATCTAGCTGCAGATCGGGGGTCAGGTATATCCGGGTTCCCTTCGGCTAACATCCCGACGGCTTTAAGGTGATTCTCGTGTGCTGATAATAATATCTCGCTGGAAACTCCTGAGATGGCACCCCGCTCAATTATGTCTAGATGGAGTGTTTCTGCATCCTTTTCAGCTTCGTGAGAACTCAAAACTCCCCAGATCTTTCCTTCTTCGTGATCGTCATTAGATGGGATCCCATCCATTATGATAACCTCTTCTATATCATTTTCAACAGCCCATCCTACCAATGTTTCAGCCAAAGACGAAGATAACTCCGGAGGGATGACCATATCGGATTTTGCTAAAAGGAAACCGTCGCCACTGAATATCCTTACGGGTCTTCTTGGCACCCCTTCGAAGATCACTGCTGTTGGTGGGAAAAGATCACTGGTCATAGATGCTACCTGTTCTAAACCCAAAGTATTGATCAACTGCTCTGATGCTATACCTCCGATCAGTCCGTTACCAGGAAAACCCGCGACTAATACGTCGGCTTTAGGAACATCTTTATCAACTATAATCTTGAATGTGTCATCTTTCATTTTATCACGTATCTACATATTCCAATTAATTCAAGGAATTATGTTGGTCATACTAGATTATTCTAGAGTGTCTTCTAGAGTAAGAAGAAAGGTTATACTTTTATTTTTGCATGACTATCTTATATAAATAAAGAGAAATAAAAGAAAGGGTTTTCGTAAGTTTTCGTAAGTTTTTTCAGATTTGCTCTTCTTCGCTTAAATCTCCAACATCATCGTCTTCTTCATCAACGTCTTCCGCTTCTTCAAATATGTATTCTTCATCTTCTTCGGACCAAACTTCCTCTTCTATCTTTTCAGTATCTTTAATGGGTTCTTCGGATACCATCTTAGATAAGAATACATATCCTATCAAAACACCGATCATTAAACCTATCATAACAGACATAACAATCAATGCCATGGATAACGAAGATTCTTCAGTGTTTGTATTGCTGGAGGTTGAACTAACGCTACTTTCTTCCAGTTCAATTATTTGAGATTCCTGAGCATAGTTTCCAGCCTCGTCGATAGAAGTTACAAAAATTCTATTTTCAGAATTTGGCCTCAAGGCGACCTCATCACTGAAGATATTATCTTCAACTCTCACTTGATCTCCGTTGATATAAACCTTCGACTTTTCGTTGACTTCGCCAGATACAGTGGCAGTATTTCCCTCGACTTTAACATCCCACCATACTAAGTTTGGAGAGGTCTTATCCTTCCTTATGGATTCGGTTACTGTTGCCCTGTTACCTGCATCGTCTACAGCACTAATGACGATCTCGTTATTACCTTCGGATAATTGTATATTTCTCATGAATGTGCCATCAGCATAAAGTGTAGTATCGACGCCATTAATACTGACTTGTAGATCACCTCTTTCTTGGGTCATGTCTACTTCCCCCACTACTTTATACGTATCTTCTTTGACTAAATTTGTAGTCTGTGTGGGTTTAATAATTGTAATGTCTGGTTTGGTGTTATCCTTTCTTATCAGCATCGATGTTTCGTTCTCGTTCTCAGCTTGGTCGATCGCTCTCAATTCAATCCTATATCTTCCTTCGTCTTTCAATCTTATTGCTTCGCTGAATGTTATATTGTTTAAACTAACGTTCATTTCGTTGACGATATATTTACCTGTATTTTCATAAATAACGTTCATAAATAGTTCTTTAGTATCATCGCTCACTCTTCCATTTACTGAAACAGAATCCCCTGACGTGACAAAACCGTCTGAAATGGAGGGGGTATTTATTTGTGGTTTCTTCGTATCGACAGTGAGGTTCCATACATACGATGCACTGTTGCCGGCTTTATCATCGGTCATAATTCTAAACAAATGTTTTCCATCGCTTATCTCCTCTGATGGAGAGAATGTTAGACCATCTTTATAAGACGTCAAACCCTTATAATATTGTTTACCGTCAATAAATATCTTGGTGGCATTCATGTCTACACCACTGTCGCCTATATCCCTATAGCTCGCAGTTATGAATGGTTGGTTATCTTTGACTCTAGTTCCATTTATAGGTTCAACATCGCTTATATTCGGTTTTTCATCATCGAATATCAATCTAGGTGTTAATGTTTGAGTCAACGATAGATTCGCCAACGATGGTGAAAGGAAAATCTTACTCTGTATAGTTCCTGTTCTGTTGGAATGAGGTATGTACCATGAGATGTTGAAGTTTTCTTTCTTGGATGTATCCGGACTGAACGTATAATTCGGGACTTCTTTTTGTTCGAACGGTGAAACTCCCGGAAGGTACATCTTCCACGAGTAATCGTAAACTCCTGAATCTACTGTATATCCTGCTATCTTACAGATATAATTTCCCGGCTCTGGGCTGAGAAGCGTGACGTCTTCATCGGCATCCGGATCTGCACAGTACGCCACGAATTCCTCCGACTGTGCTTCTCCATCTGGTGTACTCCCGTCAGAACCGTCCAGGAAAATCCCAAGGTCGTAATCGTCGTTATCAGACTGACCCCAGATATGGAAGTTGAATGTGAATGCTCCTTTAGGTACCCTGACCTCCTGCTGATTGGGTGCGTCGGCCAGATATCCGACGAAGTCCGTACCATAACCTTCGTACGGGTGGTGAGTGACTTGTACTCCTTTTTCGCTCTCCTCTTCAGCCTCTGGTAGAAGAACTTCCACTCCGTCCGGTATGGTAAAACTGGTCTTGATAGTGATCTCCTCGCTTCCTTTTGGATCATTATATTTTGTGAAGTCCGGTGGATATACTTTCATGTGGCCCATTGTACCATTTATAGGTTCACCGTACCAAGTGGAATTACCCACTGCATTACATCTTACTTCTAACAGCATCAAACCGGCTGGATTCGCTCTGAGGTAATCGCTGAGGTATATCATTGTTTTCTCTGGATCCGTAGATATCTCTGAACTTGCGACTAGATCCATCGTGAAAGATCCATAGTCTCCGCCGGAGATCGGACTGAAGGTTTCACCGTAAAGGTTCATCTGCATCTCAGTCTTGTTCGATATGAAACTAAGGAAGGCCATGAAGTGATCATTTTCTGCAGGTGGGCTGTTCAAGTCGTATTTTAAGTAGTAGAATCTAGAGTCATAATAGTCCGCTTGAGCACCAATCCTGTTGTTTTCGTACAAGGTACTGTTTATCTCTTTTCCTCCAAGTTGGAATTCTCCTCCTGCTTGTCCAGGGTAACCCATCACGTTTACGAATACAGGGATCAAACTGGTCTTGTTATCCCATTCATAAAGGATAGCTCCCTCGTGGCCTCCTACTTGAGCATCTTTTGGAACCGTGATCTCTGCGTTGTACGAATTTTCAGCCTTTTTGGTTATGTTGATCCAATCCCATTCCGCTTTTTCATAGACCTCTAGAGTTATATTGGTTCTTCCCGACATTATGTATCCCGGGACTTTAGATTCCAATAGCATTCCTTCATGTATCCTATCTTTAGGATTTCTGATAAAAGCGTTAAGGTATCGTGCGTTAGAAGCCATAGCCCATGTCATCCTTGCCCTTTCGTGTGAATGTATTTCCGTAGATGCATCATACCGGCCATTTTCACCTGTCTCAGTATCTTTATGGTTAAGAAGTGTTTCGTTAGCATCCTGCCAGTTGTGCACTTGGACATAGCCTCTCTGGCTTTTATATTGATTCATGCTTATCTTTAGTAGTCCGTCCGTGTTGATTATCTTCTCGAGTTTTGATTGATTGTATTCTACTTGATATGCCTCTGCATTTTCAAAGTTTTGATTTTTCCTGTAATATATCTTGCCGTCTTCAGCGATCGTCACATAACCAGCTGCTAGATCCCAATCTACCTGGAATGTATGATTCATAGTTTTTACGTATTTGACGGCTTTCACATCGGAGATAGCTGTATCTCCAAATGTTTCAAAAGAGATGTTAGTTTCATCGCTCTCGCCCTTCTCCATAAGATTAGCCATAGCTTTGTGTGGTGTACCTTGGTAATCACCGGGGCTCCAATACTCCTGGTCCGTCATGGCGCCTTCCACTCTACCGGCCATATCCACCGCCTGGCTTGCGTTCAACCATCCTGCTCCTTGTTGTAGAGGATTGTAATCAATATCGTCCGAACTAGCCATGATTATATCTTTCATGGTTTCGTAAGTGGGTGGTCTTCCGTGCGCACTTTCATAAGCCTGGTAAGTTAACGCTGCTGCACCTGCTGTAACTGGAGCTGCTAGGCTCGTACCAGAGAATAACATGAATGAGTGGGTATTATTGTGGGGCATATCATCAGGCCCGATAACTGAAGATGACTTTTCCCATAATTCCCATCCAAGTATAGGCGCACCCGCGGTTCTATAAGTGAATGCATAGTTGATGGGAAATGCTCCATTCCCAAAGGCACCCGCTGCTGTAACATCCACTCCGGGTTGACCTAGACTGTTCGGTCCTCTACTCGAGAAACCGACTATATCACCACGTGGTCTTTGATTACGTGGGTCTCCCTCACCGAGACTGAACGGGAACGTTTTCTCAGGCCCATCATACAGGAAATCAAGGTCATTCCCGAATGCATCTTCATAGGCCATATTTGTTCCAGCTGCTACACTGATAACACCCGGTGAAGCTGCAGGTGAGCCCATGGTTCCATAACCATTACCCTGGTTACCCGCTGAAACTATCAAGACTGTATTTGGATAACGCCTTGAGATATTCATGGCCAACCTATCGTAATAGAACCAACCGGAATTATCGACGAATGCACCCCAGCTGTTACTGTTGATGTTCGCTTCATCTCCTGTTCCAGTCTTTCCGTCGTATCCTTCGGCTGCGAATCTCCATGCTGCTTCCGCTGAACCTCCTCCACCCAACATAGATACGCCGATAACCTTGGCTTGGGGTGCGAGTCCTCCACAACCGAATTTGTAGTATCTATTACCGGCAAAGTCCTCCT
The DNA here is from genome assembly GCA_964522285.1 of uncultured Thermoplasmata archaeon. Lineage (GTDB taxonomy): Archaea > Thermoplasmatota > Thermoplasmata > Halarchaeoplasmatales > Halarchaeoplasmataceae > CAZFVW01. The sequence continues at coordinate 6,027 of CAZFVW010000105.1, forward strand.
TCATTTTTCCGTTTATCTCGGCCGATCTTCCCGTACCTGCAGCATTAGCTGCGGTTGAAGTTCCATGGGATCCCCAATCGCCGTAGAATGCCACCAGGTCACCGTTATCAGGTATCGTCACATTCTTCAGGTCGAAGTGATGAGCATATCTATCTGCATATGGTAAGGAACGGTTACCGTCCGATATCCAATA
>CAZFVW010000106.1:0-6126 GCA_964522285.1 uncultured Thermoplasmata archaeon
ATCTGTCAGGAAACTCAAGAAGTATTTTCCGGTCAAAGAGGGTTTTTTAGACAGCCTTAAAGGCGGTGAAGGATTGAATGTGAAGGCCGTAGATGGTCTATCCTTCGACCTCAAGAAAGGTGAGATCCTTGCAATATGTGGTGAATCCGGCTGCGGTAAAACGACCACTGGTAGATTGATGGTTAGATTGGAGGACCCTACCGACGGCCACATGATCTTCAAAGGCGTCGATATAAGTACACTAGACAGCAAGAACCTCAAGAAGTTCCGCAGGAACGTTCAGATGATCTTCCAGGATCCTTACGAATCACTGAATCCGAGGTTCACGGTATTCCAAACGATCTCAGAACCTCTAACGGTTCATAATGTAGGAGATACCATAGAGGAGAAAGAGGATATAGTCTGTAAAGCTCTAGAGGCTTCAGAACTTAAACCTGCTATGGAATACCTTCACAGGTATCCACACGAGTTATCCGGTGGGCAGAGACAGAGGGTCGCTATCGCGAGAGCGCTTGTCCTGAGACCCGAGTTCATCGTAGCCGACGAACCAGCTTCCATGCTGGATGTTTCGATACGTGCGGGTATCCTTAATCTGCTGCTCGATCTTAGAGACGATTACGGCATACCTTTCGTATTCATCAGCCACGACATCGCCGTTGCAAGATATATGGCGGACAGGATCGCTATAATGTATCTGGGTGATATAGTGGAGATGGGACCTGCGGAAGAAGTGATCTACCGTAACTTCCACCCCTATACGAACGCGTTGATCTCAGCGGTACCTATACCCGATCCAGAGTACGAAAGAGGTCGTGTAGAAGTTAAAGGTGAAATACCCAGCCCGATAAACGTACCTGGGGGATGCAAGTTCCATCCTAGATGTCCTTTCAAAAAGAAGGTCTGTACGAAGAAGAAACCGACGCTGAAAGAGATCGAAGAAGGTCACTCTGCGATGTGCCACTTCGCGGGACAGATAGAATTCGACAGGGACGACGATCAGTCAATAGAGGGCTTATAGACCGTCTGATAATACTGTATAAAACCAAACCCCTTCACTATTATTTTCATTTTTTTTCTTCCGTAACTTTAAAATCAATCCAAATCTTCTCAACTATCGTGATACGATGGCGAGTCTAGGTTTTATATGTGGAACGGGATACGATGATTGGGATGAATTCGAAGTGACCGAAGAGATAGATGTCAATACACCCTGGGGAACACCTTCTTCTCCACTTATCAAGGGTGAATTGGCCGGTAAAGAAATGTTACTCCTTCTTCGTCACGGAAAACATCGGAACATCCCGCCGCACAGGATAAACCACAGAGCTAATATCTATGCTCTTCAAGAGGAAGTCGATGAGATAGTTGGTACTTCATCCGCAGGAGCTCTAGATCTATCGATAGACATACCTTCCATATCTATACCTGAAGATTATATCAACCTGGCAGACGTTCCAACTTATTTTGACGATGAGATAAAACACATAACTCCGAAATTGTCCGATGATATGAGACAAGGGCTGATAGAGGCTGGTGAGATTATCGACGAGCTGGATTTGGTCGATGATGAATATGTTTATATCCAAACAGCTGGACCCAGGTTGGAAACCAGGGCCGAGGTCAAGATGATATCGGAATGGGGTGATCTAGTTGGTATGACCATGGCAAGCGAGGCAACCCTTTCTAGAGAGGCGGACATGGGATACGCTTCAGTAGTTTCCATAGATAACTACGCAAACGGGATCGGTGATGAGAAATTGGAATTTGAAGAGATAATCGCTAACGCTAGGCAGAATTGGAGCTCCGTGAAGGCACTGATGGAGAGATTCGTGGAGAGCTGGTAGAGGAGATAAAATGAGTTTGAAGATAAAGGACGTACGGTTGATCTCTAGAGAAGGAAGATGGGATGTATTGATAGATGATGGTGAGATAAAAGACATCGGTAAGGGGCTAGAAGGTGCGGAGGAATGCATCGAAGGCGACGGTAAGTATCTGCTGCCCGGTTTCGTGAATACGCATACACACGCGGCTATGTCGCTCCTGCGGGGTTATGCAGATGATATGGAGTTGGACAAGTGGCTGCAGGAGAAGATTTGGCCCTTGGAAGGGAAACTGACAGATGAAGATATATATTGGGGAACTAAATTAGCATGCCTGGAGATGATCAGATCCGGGACGGTAGCTTTCAACGATATGTACTTCTTCATGGAGAGGGCTGCCGATGCCGTGGCGGAGATGGGCATGAAAGCCACTCTTGCCTACGGGTTTCTGGATCTAGGTGATGAGGAGAAGAGAGAAGAGGAGAAGCAGAATACGGAGAAGGTGGTTGAATATCTGAAGGGGTTCGATCTTATACAACCCGCCGTAGGTCCACATTCGATCTACTCCGTGTCCAAGGAGGCGTTGGAATGGTGTTCGGATTATTCTTCGCGGGAAGGCATGCCTATCCACATACACATCGCCGAAACTAAAAAAGAGATGGAAGATTTCTCCGCTGAACATGAGGGATGTATAACGGACTATCTGATCGGTACGGGGATATTGGATAATGAAGTGGTTGGAGCTCACTGTGTTTGGCTGGAAGATGGAGATTATAGTAATATGAGTGAGAAGGGGGTCTTTGTTTCGCACAATCCGAGTTCCAATATGAAACTAGGTGTTGGTAAGCCCATGGACTATCAGGCTATGAACGATGCAGGGATAACAGTCACTCTAGGCACGGACGGATGTGCCTCCAATAACAATCTAGATATGCTCGAGGAGATCAAGATCGCCGCGCTGCAGCAGAAGATGCAGGGCGACCCTACGCTGCTTCCTGCTGAAGAAGCCTTTGAGATATTGACTCTGAACGGTGCTGAAGCATTAGGTACTGGAGGAGGTAAGGTAGAGATAGGATATTCCGCGGATCTGATCTTGGTGGATCCAGGTGTAGCCGGTACTCCGGGACATGATATTGTATCTGACCTGATATATTCGCTGAACGGAAGCTGTGTTGATGATGTTATAATCGATGGGGAGATCGTGATGAGAGATAGACATGTGAAAGGAGAGGAAGAGATAATAAAAAATGCGACTGAAAGAGCCAAAAGATTAACGGAAGGTGATGAGTGATGCTGGAAAAGTTGAAAGCCTCTTTAGAGGACAGTCCGGTCGTAGATATGGGAGATTATCATTACTTCATACATCCCCTTACTGACGGGTTGCCCTTGGTTGAGAAGGAGCTGCTCGATGAAGTCGTGGACGTGATAATCGATATCGCCGATCTGGACTGCGATTACATACTCACGGCTCAATCCATGGGATTTCCGCTGGCCGCCGCGCTGTCCATGAGGACGGGGATACCTTACAAGTTCATAAGGAAGAGAAAGTATGGTCTAGATGGTGAAGTGTCCATAAGCCAGGTGACAGGTTACTCGGAAAGCGAGATGTATCTGAACTTCGTAGAGAAGGGCGATAAGGTATTCTTCATCGACGACGTTCTCAGCACGGGAGGGACACTGAAAGCTATCGTTCAAGCTTTGAGGGGTATCGGAGTAGAGATATGCGATATAGTTCTGATATTCGAAAAGATCGGCGTTAAGGAAGATATCGAGGAAGAATTAGGATTGGATATAAAGACGCTCTTGAGGATGGAGATGGACGGGCCACGCATAAAAAGAGTAGAAGAAGGTTTCTGAATTTTATTCCTTGATAACTCTTCTTCGTTTCTTCAAACCTGTTCTTTCTAGGTTTTCGTTACCACTTTTAGAACTTTTATCGTCGGAGGTGGCTTCCTTTCCCTCATCTTTTAGGACTCTCGTTTTCTTTTTTACTACCTCTCTTTTCGAGGACTTTACAACCCTATGTTTCTTTTTGAGGTCTTTTTCACTCATCTCTTCGTCTTCTTCTAGAAGTGATCCCTCCTCACCCTCTTCTTCTACATCCACATCTCCAACCATCTGTATGAGATCTGTTTTGGGTCTTCCTTCGCCCTCCTCTTGGTCTTCTTCCCTGTTTTGATCTGTTCTTTCTACCTCTTCTTCAGTCAGATCTTTATTCTCTAGCTCCTCTGCCTTCGTGTGTTCAACATGGTTTTCTTTAACCTCTTCATCCCCCTTTCCCTCATGATGTCTTTTATGAAGGACCGGCAGGCTCTTTATCTTGTGTAGGGTAGATATCTCAGAACCGTATTCGCTGAAATAATCATCAGTTTCTATCTCATCCTTTCTTTTAAGTACCTTGAGATCGTCTTTTTCGTTGTGATTTTTAGATAATGCCTCCAATTCTCTCTCCAACTTCTCTACGAGGTCTACAGGTGATTCGTGGTCACCATCTTTGGTGTCTTTAGCCGTTTCAGATCCATGATCATCACCGCCTTTGAGTTTCTTGTTCTTTCTGATAGAGTAGTATACACCGAATATCAGCAGGAAGAGCATTATAGCGGCCATGACGGCTATAACAACGAGATTCGAGAACGAGACCGATTCGGTTTCTAGAGATATCGTTTTGGTGATCGTTTTCTTTGTGATATTTTTTCCCAGCGTGTTGTTCTCTATGGCTATGTAGTAATATTCGTGGTCGCCGGGTTCTAGGTACTTTTCGTAATAGTATTTCTTACCGTCCGAGGTGTTGAGATCGGATTCGTTGTATTCTTTCATAGGGTATCCGTCGCCGTCTATAACCACTTCTACCGATCGCGGTAGTTCATTATCTGGGTCGGTGTAGACCATCGTCCAGGTAACTTTGGTGGGGTTGTAGGTTATATTCACCTGCTGCTTAGATATCATCGGAGGGTCGTTCATGGGCGTTACGTTGAGAACCACGGGGAAATCGCTCCTCTGTCCCGATACCGATATCTCGAATACTATGGTCATGAGCCCGAATTCGTTCTCTGGTGGTGTGAAATCGATGTATCCTTGCCGGTTACGGATGGTGACGTTATCGTCTGTTTCATAACCTCTGATCCTGGCTCCTGGCGGGAGCTTTTCTATAAGTGGATAGCTCTCTAGAGTTTTATCCTCCTCTGTGATTACCTCGTATCGATTCAAGATCGTGAGAGTGCTGTCCACGGTTTTCCATACGTACTCCTCTAGTATGAAAGAATTTATGGCGGTTACGTTGGAAGATAGCATGTAAAGGTGATACTTGCTTCCGGTGACACTGGTGGTCCTTATCATAGGAGATGCTTTATCGCACTTGATCGCGTAGTTTTTGTTTCCGGATATCACATCGTTGTCTATAAGGGGTGAACCACCGGTTACCGATATGCCGAAGAGATCGTTGTTGGCTATGGTATTATTGGATACCTGGGGGGAGGAATCTTTTAGGTATATGCCGCCGTGATTCTCGCTGACAGTGTTGTCGAAAATAGCTCCGAAGCTGTTAGTGAGCAGGATACCGTTGCCGTCGTTGTTTTTGATGATGTTGCCATCAAAGTTAAGATCGGTGCAGTTATTCGCCTCTATGCCTATACCCTTGCAATCTTCTATGGTATTGTTTAGGGCCGAGATGCCTACCCCTGAAAGATACATGCCAGATGAGCAGCGGGTCATCTCGTTCATAGAAATGCTGGTGTTCGTCGCATCCGTTATTCTGACAGCCCAACCGTCGGTTTCCGTTATCGAGTTATCTTCTATAACCGCTTCTGAACCCTTGAGTTTGATCCCGTAGCCGCCTCCTTCCATGATGTTATCTCGGATGACGGGATTTCCACCTTCTAAGAATACACCACCATCTTCACCTACGAACGTGTTGGATTTTATCGTTATATTCGAATCCTTTGAATGGACTGAAGCTTTGTTATTGCCCAGGAAGTGATTGTTCTCTACTATAGGACCTCCACCGGATGCGGATATCCCGTTACCGCTTATATCCGAGATATCGTTTTCCTTTATCATGGCATCGCTGTTTTGGAGGTAGATGCCCGCTTCACCGCTTATCTGATTATCGACTATATCCGGAGAGCCTTCTTTCACTGTGATAGCGTGACCGTATGATGATGTGAACTCGTTCGACTCGATTGTAGCCGTGGATGAGATGATATCTAATCCTGCCCTCACGTATCCTTCGAAGTAGTTGTCTCTCACGATGGGGTTACATGAATCTACCCTCAGACCGATGTGATTATCGATGAAATCGCATCTATCT
>CAZFVW010000107.1:0-6116 GCA_964522285.1 uncultured Thermoplasmata archaeon
TGGAATCCGATACGGATGGAGACGGTATAGTTGATGGAAAGGATGAAAATCCGTTGAAGGCAGATGAAGGAGAGTCTGGGTTCCCGATCTGGATACTGGCGGTTATCGGTGCGGTAGTAGCGGCTCTGGTTCTAGCAGTATTCTTCATGAAGAAAAAGGAAGAGAAGCCGGAAGGAGAATTCGAGGATGAAGAATTGGCGGAGGATGAGGTAGAAGCCTGAAATAAGATGCCTTCACCCATCTATCAATTCTTTCTGCTGTTTACTCCATTCTTCGTTAGGGGTCTTTTTCAACCACTCTACGTAAAGGTCGATGAACTTCAACCTCTCCTCGAAGTTCCTCTTTTTCTCTTCCTCCAATTCCTCTAGATCGACCTTCATTCCTTCCACCCTAGATAGTATTTCGCTTCTTCCACAGGTATCTCTAATGGTCTGATGTAATCGAGGAGCTCGCCAGTGTTAAGATTTTCTTCGAAGAGCTTGAAAAGGAACCTTGCGTCTTCGATATCTTTTTCAGAGCCCAGGAAGATATAGAGGAGGGTGATGTAAACTAGGAATATCACAACCACCGAAACGATGACAACTACAGAGATCAGGATCGGTTTTCTGTTTTCAGATAACCTATCTTTCATATTCACCTCGTCACTTTCCATCATCTCGTCCCTAATACATTTGATCTTAGAAAAAATGTATAAAATTTATGCTTTCCAGATATAAAATAATCACTTTCACCTATCCCTTCTGAGAAAGCTTATTAATGGGTGGAGGTTTAATTATGCTGATAAAATGAGCGAAGAAGAGATAAAAGAGTTGCCAGGAGTAGGACCCGCAACTGCAGAAAAGCTCATGGATTCAGGATATAAGGATCTATTAGCCATAGCGGTGGAATCACCCCGCGTTCTGGCCGACGTGGCCGAGATTGGCGAAGCGACTGCAGGTAAGATAATCAACGCTGCGAAGAAAGCGGCTGATATCGGAGGGTTCGAAACAGGCGATCAAGTACTTCAGAAAAGAAAAGAGGTAGGAAAATTATCCACCGGTGCTGAGGCGTTCGACGAACTCATCGGCGGAGGAGTAGAAACCAGATCGATCACCGAATTCTTCGGCGAGTTTGGATCTGGGAAAACACAGTTGGTTCACCAGTTGGCGGTTAATGCGACCCTTCCTGAAGAGGAAGGAGGGCTAGACGGTGAAGTCATCATAATCGATACCGAGAACAGTTTTAGACCGGAGAGGATAATCCAGATAGCCGAACCCACAGGTGTAGACCCGGAGGATATATTGAAGAAACTTCACGTGGCTAGAGCTTTCAATACTCATCATCAGATGCTGCTGGCCGAGAAGGCATTAAAGCTTGGTGAAGAGATGCCACTCAGACTTTTGGTTGTAGATTCTTTGACCTCACATTTCAGAGCAGAATATGTCGGACGAGGATCACTAGCAGAAAGACAGCAGACGTTGAACAAGCACCTTCACAAACTTCTGAAAGTCGCTGACAGGCATAATGCTGCTATAATAGTAACGAATCAGGTCACAGCCAATCCCGATCAATTCTTCGGAGATCCGACCAAGCCGATAGGCGGACACATTTTAGGTCATACAGCTACATTCAGGATATATCTAAGGAAGAGTAAAGGTAACAAGAGGATAGCCAGGTTGGTTGATTCACCGAACATGCCCGACGGAGAAGCTGTTTTCACTATCGATCAAGAAGGCGTAAAAGGTTGAAAAACTAGCCCAACATCTTTCTTTATTTTTATTTATATATTGTCTTACATCTAAAAATGTTATTTTATTGCCACCACATTCAATTATTAAAGGTTTACCCATACATATCATTTCAGGAACCGCAAGATTTATATTAACTATGGAAAAATTTAGTACACGGGGAAATCGGGGCTAGTATGTAAGAGTGCATCCCATCCCACCATCCTTCCAAACTAGCCCTCCTTTTTTTCCCTTTTTTCTGATAATTGGTGTTTCAACATAGTTTTGGCTTACTAAAAGCTGCTATATGATGATGACTTATATCTATATCTCATTTTCACAGATATTCAAGATAAAACAGAACTCCCATCAGTACTGCTAAAAGTATGATCCATATAGCCAAAGATAATTTACTCAACCTCTTGGCCTTATTCGCTTCCCACCATGATCGTGGTTTTATACCTTGGACAAGGAAGGTAACCACGCCTGCAAGATTGATACAGATCAGATTTACTAGGAACAATAGAAGAGCACCTACGGCCATCTCGAAATAACCGGCACCTACCAATAAGCCACCAGCCACGAGAGTCGGTACGAGTGCCAGAGCCACCATCACTCCGATAAGATACTCGGAAAGCCCTCTAGTGAATGCTATCGAACCAGCGCTACCGGCAGCTAAAGCTAGAACGATATCCCCTAAGCTGACTCTAGTTCTAGAAGCTAAAATAGGGATATCTGGATCAACAGTTAAGAATAAACCGATGGCCAAAGCTATCAGGAAGGATATGAGGATCCCGAAAGCATTTGTCTTGAGAGCTCTCTTCCCGAGCTTTGAATCCGCAAGTGTTGTCGCAAGGGAGAGACCAACGTTCGGACCCAAAAGAGGCGCTATCACCATGGCACCTATCATAACTGCGATATCCCCTCTCATCACGCCGATGGCCGCCACAATAGAGGACAGTGATATCAAAAGTATAAATATACGATTCAATGAACTTTTATCCACGATATTCGAGTACAGTTCTTCCCGACTTATGGTGAACTGGTTTTCCTTTTCCTCCACCTTTTTTTTCTCGGATATTTCTTCTTCCTCCCCCTCCTCTTCATCAACCCTTGGTATGGAAGCGTTGACGGGGAAAAGCAGCATCCTGAACTGGTCGTAGGAGCCGAACCTATCCTCCAATTCATCCATAACATTCTGGCTCTTCTCAGCCGGTATCAGTATCTTCACCAGCACTTTTTTCTCGGAGACGTTGTCGTACCAGAAATCTAGAACGTTCTCCTCCTCCTTCAGTATGACCTCAGCATCGGTCTTCTTCTTTTCCGGTATCAGCATCTCGATCAATCTGAGCAAGGTTTCACCATAAAATAAATAATATAACTATATAATTCTTTTCAGTCGCTGTAATTGTTGGCGCAGATATATGCCTGGCCCATGGGTATGCCCATGTCTCCGTTCGGTATCTTGTTGTGTACGTAAAGATTGTAACCATTTTCTTTTAGAACCGATTTTATCTTTTCAACTATCGGACGGTTATAAGACACGCCTCCAGATATACCTATGTTCTCGGTTCCCTCTTCTTCAGCAGCCATGATAGCTGATCTAGCGATCTCCTCAGAAACTTGAGAAACGTACGAGGCCGCTTTATCCCCTCTTCTTGCATCGTCATCCATCATCTGAACGAAGCCTTCAAGCGTCTTGATAACACCATCTTCAGTATAAACATCATAATCGCGAACATAGTCCCCTTCCATCTGCAATCTTTCTAGCTTCATCGCCGGTTCTCCCTCATACGTTCTTTTACAGCTTACATCCAGCGTACATGAAACAGCATCGAGAAGACGACCGAAACTGCTGGTGACTATGCTGTTCTCAGCTACTTTTTTGAATATCGCTCTTTTTGCAGATGAGAAAAGTTGGCTTTCGATTCCCAACTTGTTTTGTATGGCAAATATAGATCTTCTCGGGTCTTTAACAGCTTCGTCACCCCCGATGAGCGGGAACTCCTGGAGGTGTGCCTTCCTTTCGAAACTTTCAGGTCTGCAGTAGAGTATCTCACCGCCCCAGCTGTTGCCGTCCTCTCCGTAACCCGTTCCGTCAACGGCTATGCAGACTATATCGTCAAGCTGATGTTCCAACAGCAGAGAAGCACCATGAGCCCAGTGGTGCTGTATCTCTACGATATCCGCTTCGTATTCTTCAGCGAATTCTTTACCTAGTCTTCTGCTCTGGTATTTCGGGTGTAGGTCTATACCAACAGCATCGACATCATCTATTCCCAGCAGATGTATCAGGTGGTAAGCTGCTGATCCGTAGAATTTTGCTGCTTTGTAAGAATCCAGGTCTCCAAGATACTGGCTTGGGTATATCTTCCCGTCTTTGGAAAAGGCCACGCAGCCGCTCTGGTCCGCTCCGGCACCCATGACCTTTCCATCGATAAAATCTAGGTACTCGGGGACGTACCCTCTAGATCTTCGTATAAATGCTAGATCGTCCTTGTGAACTCGGATAAGAGAGTCGTCGATCCTGTTAGCGATCTTCCTGTTGTGGAGTAAAAAGTAATCTATGTCCAGCTCGAAAGCCTTTTTGTTATCTACTATCATCGGCTCCCCGGGCAGGTTCGCGCTGGTCATGACCAAAGCATCAGCATCTATCTTATCGAAGATGAGATGATGCAGCCCAGTATAAGGCAGCATTATACCCACAGTAGGTAATCCAGGTGCAGCTAGATCTATGAGTTCTCTTTTATCTTCCTTCTTCTCGTAGATCATTATGGGCCTTCTGGACCCAGTTAAAACATCTTCTCTCTCTATACGGGCATACTTTTTCACCGTCCCCACATCCGGCATCATCAGTGCGAACGGCTTGTCCCCTCTACCGTACTTTTCCCTCAACTCGGGTATACTCTCCAGTTTACAGACTATATGCATCCCGCCCCAGCTCTTAGCAATACATATATCGCCCTGCTTGACCAGTTCGCAGAACTCGTCTATCCCACCGATCTGGTTCTTATCTTTATCGAAAAGTTTGTACTCTGGCCCACAATTCGGACAGGATATCGTCTGGGCGTGGAACCTTCTATCAGTTGGATCTGAATACTCCGCTTCACATCCCTCGCACATCGGGAAGGGCTCCATGGTAGTTTTATCCCTATCGTAGGGAAGCGATTCGATGGTTGAGAACCTAGCTCCACAGTTCGTGCAGTTGGTGAACGAGAATCCGCGTCTCCTGTCATCTTTTGAGAATAACTCTTCCAGGCAGTCATCACAGAGAGCCGTATCCACGGGTATGGTCGAAGACCTCTGGCCCTGGGAACTTTTGACTATGTGGAAACCCTCTCTCTTAACATCTTTTTCATACCTCTCCACACTCTCTATGTTCGCTAAGGGTGGTAACTCTTCTTTCAATCTCCGTAGAAATTCATCTCCATCACCATCTATTATGACCTCCACCTCGCTGCCGAGATTCTTAACGTAGCCGTTCAACCTCATGAAAGAAGCCACTCTGTAAACGGTTGGACGAAAACCGACGCCCTGGACCGTACCCTTGAGCACCAAACGCATAGCTGAAAATAAACGAACTGCATTTTTATACTTATCCATCCAAAATCTTTTATCATGCACGCTGATGTGCACCCATGATATGTGGTATCGACGAAGCCGGCAGGGGTCCAGTGATAGGTCCTCTCGTTATAGCCTGCATCTGCGTCGAGAACGATGACGGTTTCGTCCGCTTGGGTGTGAAGGATTCCAAACGACATTCTCCCAGAAGGAGAGAAGAACTAGCCAAAGAGATCTACAAGATCGGAAGCTGTGCCGTCAGGGTGATCACAGCGGATGATATCGACGCTCTCAGAAGCCAGATGACACTGAACGTCATCGAAGCCAACGGGTTCTCATCTCTTATCAATGAGAGCTGCGAAGAGGGCTGCACAGTATACGTGGACAGCGCTTCGGCTAACGAACAGAAATTCGCAGGTATGATCAGGTCGAACTTAGAAAAGAAAGTCAATATCGTTTCAGAACACGGAGCCGATGATAGATATCCCGTTGTCTCCGCAGCTTCAGTCTGTGCCAAGGTGAAGAGGGACGAGGAAGTGGAGAGGATATCGAAAGAGATCGGGGAAGATATCGGCAGCGGTTATCCCTCGGACCCGAACACCAGGAAGTTCCTGAAAAGTTGGGTAAAAGAACATGGAGAACTGCCGCCCTACACAAGGGCTAGTTGGCAGACCTCTAAGGATGTCCTAAACCAGTACAACAACAAGAAACTCGACGAATTCTGAGATAAAAAGTTTTATTATGCTGATTACTTCTTAACTTTTAGATATCATGACCGATAGTAAAGAGATCAAAGAAGTACTGGAAGAAATGTTGGGTAATTTCAAGGAAAAGTTGACAGATGATGAG